>JAJRTP010000463.1 GCA_024278255.1 Chloroflexota bacterium
ATTAACTTGGGGTTCGGGCAAAATATTTTAACCGCCCAAACCCCAAGTTAATTCACGCATTTGTCGTGAAAAAGGATTTGTAGTCGAGTAGAGATTTTCAAAATCACGATTTATGTTAAGTGTTTTGTCAAAAGTCCAATTTAGAATTTGCTGCTAAAAAAGCCTACGATCAAGATGTGAAAACGGCCGCTGATTTAATGCTGCGGATTCATTATGCCCGGCAAGTTGTCTGGCCCTTTCGCAAGCTTGATAAACCAATGGGCGATTTACTGGACAGCGGGCAAATCACCAGGCAGGATTTAGCCTATGCGGTAGAAAAAGCCCGCGATCCGGCTGTAAAAGGCGCAGCCCAAACATTGTTGGCTCTCCAATTCTGGCTACCGGAAGAAATCACGTCTTTTTTGACCCCGCGCGGCGATGGCAGCACAATTATTCGCGGGCACAGCCAGTTTTTGCAGAAGGGAAAACGGAAAGGCTTGCTAAAGATGGTGGCTGGCGTTGTTTTCAGTGATCGGCTGTTGGAAGAAGGCGCGGCTGATTACAAAAGTTTTGCCCAGGGGGAACGCGGTGAAGAGACTGTCATTGCAGAATTAGCAAACTGCCTGGATAAACGATGGACAATTTATCGCAACCTGCAATTGCCTGGATCGAAAGCAGATTTGGATGCTGTAATTGTCGGCCCGCCGGGTGTTTTGGTCATTGAGATCAAGGCGTATTCTGGCTCTTTTAAGATCAATGGGGACCGTTGGCATTATCGCCGTGCTGGTCGTTGGTATCTGAGTAACAAAAGCCCTCTTCGGCAGGCTTTGGCAAACAAACGCCGGTTAAACGCATATCTGGTGCAAAACAATTTGTCTGAGATACCGGTGGATACGGCCGTCATCCTGGGCCGCGATCCTGATTATATACATTTCCATAAACCCATTATTCCCGTGAGGCGCTTGCGGGATTTGGCTAAGATTCTGGAACCATATATACAACAACCAACGTTACCCGGCGCCCAAGTAGTGACTGTAAAACGGTTATTGAATGAGATTTGCCCGATCTAGGTTAGACGGCTTACAAGAAATATGGTGACAAACGGTATAATAGTGCCTGATCCTATCATTTGAGGTTATTATGCGTTTGCTATCTTTTTTGTTATTTGTGATTTTTGGTGTGACGGCCTGTGCGTCGGCATTGGAAACCGGGCCACTCGCAACCACACCGGAAACTCCGCGCCTGGATACGCCATTGCTCGCCACGGCTACGGCCGTACCCCTCCCCACCGCCAACACAGATGAAAACGACCTCATCATCCTGCCCCTCTCCCTCTACATCCTGGATGACGCTGGCGGCGAGATGGTCAGCAGCCGGGACGAAGCCGAACTGCGCCAGGTCGTCGAGCGGGCCAACGAAATCTGGGGGCAGGCCAACATCCGCCTGGAAATCCAAACTATCCAGCGCCTTACCGTGCCGGACGACGTGATGGTCCAGGTGGCCGCGCGGAATTTCAGCCCGTTCTTTGCCGCTGCCAACCGCGATCTGGCCATTGAAAACCCCTCCTTGCTCAATGGCTTTTACGCTAAAGAAATCGGCGGCGTCAACGGTGTGGTCCCTAACAATACCCGCACCTTCTTCGTCACTGACCAGCCCACCGTCCACGACGAGCGCGTCACCTCCCACGAAATCGGCCATATCCTCGGCCTGCACCACGTCCTCACTGATCCCAACCGCCTCCTCTTTTCCGGTACCAACGGCATGGAACTGTCGCCGGAGGAAATTGTCGTCGCCCGCTACAACGCCCAGGGCATCCTGGACGGCCTGCGTTGACCCCTTTCCCTCATTCCTCCCCTTCGACAGGCTCAGGGTTCGGAATGACCGGAGGACGTAACACTTGATTGACGTATAAAATTATGATAAAATATACGTCAGAAACAGAGATGATGAGGTGGACAATGCTGACAAAAGAGAAAAAAAAGTTGACGATTCGGGTAGACAGGCGGCTAATTGACCAGGCTAAAATGTATGCAGCCGCACACAATACGTCTGTCTCGCAACTGGTTGAAAGTTATTTTGCCAATTTACCCCAAAAGGAAAACAAAGAACGTTCCGCTCTGGTGCAGCAGCTAACCGGCATTCTGCCTGCCGATCTGAACGTAGAAGAAGCATACCACGATTATCTTATGGAAAAGTATGGCTGATCCCTTGCGTATTTTGGTTGATTTGAATGTTGTGCTTGACGTGGCGCAAAAACGCGAACCTTTTTATGCGGATTCTGCCGACGTTTTGGACGCGGCTGCCAGTGGAGAGGTTGAAGGTTTTTTGGCTGCGCACAGCATTACAACTTTGTTTTATATCCTGACGCGAAAGTATGGCCGCGCCACGGCCGTATCTATCATCCAGCAAATGCTTGACGTATTCACCGTTGCTCCGGTTAACGATCTCGTCATTCGCCATGCGCTGGCCTGGGGCTGGCGCGACTTTGAAGACGCCGTGCAAATGGCCGCGGCCGTTCAAGCCGGCCTGGATTACCTCGTTACCCGCAACCCCAAAGATTTTCAGGCGCAGCCCATTCCCGTTCTTTTGCCGGCTCATTTGCTGCCGCTGCTGGCTGTGTGAAATTTATTGCGTATTGCGTATTACGTATTGCGTAACCGGGTCGTCAATATGCAATACGCAATACGCTTTTATCCCGTTGCCCAATCGTCAAGCAGCGCCCGGCCTGATTCATTATCATCAACAACAGCCTTGAGGAGGTGTTTTGTTGATGAGATACCTGATATTGTTGTTATTCACGGCCGTACTCACCGCCTGTGCCGCTGCCAAACCCGCCACGCCAACCCCCATTCCTCCTACAGTGACGGCCGTACCCCCCAACCAGACCACAGTAGAAGCTGTAGCCGTCTCCCCTGACCCCAGCTCCACACCAGCCATCTGCACGCCTTTGCCGGATGGGATGGATTTTACGACAACATTGAGTTCAGACACGGCCGTAACCATCGAGATAACCGGGCTACAGCCCAACGAAGAAATAAAAGTTATCTACTATCTGACCGGCATCAACGAATATCATCGCGTTGAAGGGGACGCTGTTGCCGACGTTGACGGCCGTTACACAGAAACCGAAAACTTGCGCCTGTCGGACAAAGAACCCAACACCTACCAAATCCAGATCATCCACAGCCGCGGCGTGGCCTGCACCGAAATCGCCTTGCCGGAAACGGCCGTCATCCAACCCTGCCCGCAAATAGAACCGGGTGAAATGGTAGGGACTATTACGGAAGAAGACGGCCGTTCCACCTATATCAACCCCGTCATGGGTATCCAGGTAGAATATCCGGCTTCCCTGCGCCTCTCCGAACCGCAATATGAAACCCCCGACAGCTACGGCATTTTCATTGACGAAGGCCGCGCAACCGAAAGCCCGTTTGCCATGGTGAACTGGCTGACCAGACTGACGGCTGATCAACTGGAAGCCCATCTTCAGGCAGTGATAGACGCTTACCCCACGATACCCGTCGAGCGGGAAACCATCACCGCCGCCGGGCAAGAAGCCGTTCTACTCTCTCCCTTGCCCGGCACAGAGACGACCAGCCACGTTTATCTGACCGCCAATAACCGCATCTACGAGGTAATTTTCTGGACGTACCCGCTTGATGAGGCCGCCCGGCAATTTCTGGACGACATTCGCTTTATGCCGCCTACCGTTGGCTATAACTGCCTGGATTGGCCGGCAAGCGATGGCGTGCCGCCCACACCCACCGCTGCACCAACACCCGGCCCGGATACCCTGCTGACGTACCAGAACGATTTTTACGGCTACCGGCTTCAATATCCGGCCAAAGTTAAAGTCAATGCCCTCGGCGTCAACTCGATGCCCACAGAAGAGGTTGACGAATCCAAGCCGTTTGCAGATCAACTGGAGGAACTGGCCGCCTACTACCCCGACGATATTTGTATCACATTGCGGTATCGCAGCGGCTTTATTGCCATCATGCCTTCCTGGGAAGGTGGCATGAAGTATGTGATACCATCATGCGGCCGCACTGGTATTGGCGATTACGACGTGAAGCCCGTCACCAAAACTGTAACCGTTAACAGTCTGCCCTACCAGATCAATGGCTGGGCTGTTTACGAGCAGGACGAAGAGGCAGCCTGGCGCAGTGAATTTTTCTCGTTTACGCTGGAAAATGGTATCAACATTCAATTTGGCGGCGGATCGGGGCCTGGTTCCGAATCCGGTTACCGGGAAAATACAGAGCCGATTTTGCTGGACGTTTTGGCTTCCGTCGAACAGATTGAGCCAACCGGTTATCGCAATCTGGCTGAACCGTCTGCCGAGACGCTGTTGTTGTACACGGCCGTAACCACCCCCACCAACACAGCCTATTGGGGACTATCTTCCTGGCCCGCTGCGCCCCCCTTCACCGAAGAACTGTTTGCCACCTTTTACGGCCGTACCGCCCACGCCGAGGATATGCGTCTCTACTTCTTCAACTTCCGCCCCCAGCTTTCGCCCGACGGCCGTTACCTGCTCTTGCCCAGCATTGGCGGCTACGGCCGTCCCCCGCAAGAGGAGAGTACTGGTTTGTGGCTGGTGGATTTGGTGGACGGCCATTTGTCCCGCCTGCTGCCCCGCCCCGTCATTGCCGCCTGGAGTCCTGACGGCGCCCAAATTGCCTACGTGCAGGACAACACCCTCTACACCCGCGCTCTGGACGAGACGGCCGAACCGCAGCCGATTTTCACCCATCCCGATTTGTCTTCCATTTTTGTAGATTGGTCGCCAGACGGCCGTCAACTGGCTGTAATGACCATCTCCCGGGACGATACCGGTCCCTCTGGAAATGTCTGGCTCATTTCCCCGGACGATGCAGCGCCCCGCCAACTGCCTCCGGTCGTCCCGCTTTCCTTTGAACCGGTTCGGAGTGAATTGGCCTGGTCGCCGGACGGCCGTTACCTGCTGGCGGCCAACACGATACTCGATACGTCCGGCAGCGTGACCGCAGAGTATATTCCCGGTGCGGCTGCCTGGCTGCCGGAGGAAAACCGGCTGCTCGTCCTGGATGGGCAACAAATGTGGCTGGCGGACGCGCGGGGACGGGAAACGGCCGTCATCAGCGAGAAACGGCCGTCAGCCTGGGACTTTTCGCCGGACGGCCGTCAACTGGCCTGGGCGCAAAAGGTGGAGGAAAGCGGTCAGATCGCCATTTACTTTACCGATTTAGCCACGCTGGAGACGCAGTTCGCCGGCATGGCGCCCACACGGGCATTTTTCCAGATGCGCTGGGGGGATGACGGCCGTCTCTACCTGGACGATTGGGCGCAAAACCGCATTTGGGTGATGGAGGCGCGGCTGCGCGGCGCAGCTCAATTGGCTGTAGAAGATGCCGCGCTGGTGGAAGTCGTCCCCCTGCCTGCACCAGCCGCCGACCAGAGCGATGGCTGGAATGGCAATCCGGTTGTTTCCGATGACGGCCGTATCATCCTCTTCGCCTCCACGGCCGACAACCTCGTCCCCGGCGATACTAACCAACAGCAAGACGTCTTCCTTTATAATCGGGACACAGGGCGTATGGAACGGGTCAGCGTGATCAATTAGGGACGCCTTGTTTGTCACCATTTCCCGCCAAAAACATCTAAGCAAAAGGACGCGGCTGGAAACGGCCGTGTCCGCCAATACACCTTAAAGATCGTGACGTTACGCAATACGAAATACGCAATACACATCACGTAAATGGAGACAAATAATTATGGACATGATCATAGATTTTCCCGGCGGCTTGCGCGTAGATGCGCATTTTGGCCCCTATACAATTCCTACTGACCAGCCCCCGCCTTATGGCGCCGGTTCGGCCGCGACGCCCTTTACTACCTTCCTGGCTTCCATCGGCACCTGCGCCGGTATTTACGTCTTGAGCTTTTGCCAGCAGCGCGGCATCTCCACTGAAGGCATCCGCCTGGTGCAGCGCCTGGAAGTGAACCCGATGACCGGCCTGATCAGCAAAGTTTTGCTGGACATCCAACTGCCGCCCTCCTTCCCGGAGAAATACAAGAGCGCCGTCATCCGCTCCGCCGACCAATGCGCCGTCAAGAAACATTTTGAACACCCGCCGCAGTTCGAGATTTTCACCAGCGTTACCCCGGAAACAGAAGTAGACCTGAATCTGGAACTGGCTGCCGCCGATTAAATTTACGGTTTAGCGGAGCTTGGAGATTAGAGATTGGGGATTTTGTCTCCAATCTCTTTTTTGTTGCTTGGAAGTATGTTCTGCTGATGAAATGAGAAACTTGCTGCATTTCTGTTGACCGTTGTGCTAAAATAACCACAGGTGGTTTGTTTTGAGTCAGCGGTGGTGAATTTTTTGAAAGCTGATCTATGAATGGTTGCTGCGGTACGGAGTAAACAATGAGTGTCCAGACACTTACATTAGAATTACCGGATGAAATTTATCAACAAGCAAAACGCATCGCCCGTCAGCATCAACAATCCGTCGAACAGGTTGTTGTGGAATGGATTCGTCCACCGGCTAACGATGAGTCAACATCACCCGTCACTGAAAATTTAGAGGCTCTTTCGGATGAGTACCTGTTGCAGATTGCCCGCATGAAAATGTCTCCTGAAGATGCTGTTCGTTTGCAGGAATTATTAACAATTCAACAGGAACGGGATTTGACGCCGCAGGAAATGGGCGAAGCAACTGACCTGTTAGCCAAAGAAGATACGATCACTTTAAAAAAAGCCAGAGCGCTTTTCCTCTTGCAACAACGCGGTGTTTGGTCTGATGACGTAGAGGAAGTTCTTGGTTAATGGCGTATATTTCTGCCAATTTGCGCCGGAAAGTTAGAGAACGCGCCCGATTCTGTTGCGAGTATTGCCAAAATCAGGAATTGGTGACTGGGGGTATCTTCCACATAGAGCATATTTTCCCGGAAAAACTTGGCGGCAAAGCTGAATCAGATAATTTGGACTGGGCTTGCGCTCGGTGTAATCTGAATAAGGGGGCACGCGCGCGGTTTCGCGATCCTGTTAGCGGGCAAATTGTGCCGCTTTTTAATCCCCGAAAACAATCCTGGTCACGCCATTTTCGTTGGAACAGTGATGGCACACGAATTTTGGGACGCACACGCAGCGGCCGCGCTACTATTATTGCTTTGAGGATGAATCATCCGGCTATTGTCTTGTCGCGCACTGTTTGGGTGAAAATAGGCGTTCATCCCTTGCCAGATTAGAATTATTATGGATTTATTTGCACACGGCCGTACCCAACAAATCAACCAGGAATCCCCCCTCGCCAACCGGATGCGGCCGCGCACACTGGACGAATTTGTGGGGCAGGAGCATATCATCGGGCCGGGGCGGCTACTGCGCCGCTCCATTCAAGCGGATCAACTGTCCTCTCTCATTTTCTACGGCCCGCCGGGGACGGGGAAGACGACGCTGGCGATGGTCATTGCCAACAGCACCCAGAGCCATTTTATTACCATCAATGCTGTCCTGGCGGGCGTCAAGCAAATCCGGGAGGCGATTGCCACGGCCGTAGAGCGACGCAATATGTACGGCCAGCGTACCACCCTTTTTGTAGACGAAGTGCATCGTTGGAACAAAGCCCAGCAGGACGCCCTTCTGCCCCACGTGGAGAAAGGCACCATCATTCTGATTGGGGCCACCACGGAAAACCCTTATTTTGAAGTCAACAAAGCGCTGGTCAGCCGCAGCCGTATCTTCCAATTGAAACCGCTCACCCAGGATGATTTGCGGGCCATTGCCTGGCAGGCTTTACGGGATGAGGAGAGGGGGTACGGCCGTCTAACCGTGCAAATTGACGACGATGCTCTGGATCACCTGGTCAATGTAGCCAACGGGGATGCGCGAGGGGTGCTCAACGCCCTGGAGCTGGCTGTAGAAACGACGCCACCCGACGAAAACGGCCTCATCCAGATTACTCTGCCCATTGCCGAAGAGTCCATCCAGCGCCGCGCCGTCCTCTATGATAAAGAAGGGGATGTGCATTACGATACCATTTCCGCTTTCATCAAATCCCTGCGCGGCTCTGACCCGGATGCGGCTATGTATTGGATGGCTAAAATGGTGTATGCCGGCGAAGACCCCCGCTTTATTTTTCGGCGTATGACGATTTTGGCCGGTGAAGATGTGGGGATGGCTGACCCGAATGCGATGCAAGTGGTCGTTAGCTGCTGGCAGGCGTTTGAGCGGATTGGGATGCCGGAAGGCCGCTTTCATCTGGCCCAGGCGGCGCTCTATCTGGCAACCTGCCCCAAATCCAACACCGCGTTCGCCTTTTTTGACGCGCTCGATGCGGTAGCCAAAGAGCAGGAAGCGGATGTGCCCAATCATTTGAAGGATGGTAATCGGGATAGCGAGGGGTTTGGCCACGGCAAGGGTTACCTGTACCCGCACGCTTACCGGGATCATTGGGTGGCGCAACAATATCTGCCGGACGCGCTGCAAGGTAAGCTGTTTTACCAGCCATCTGACCAAGGGTATGAGCGGCAGATTGGGGAACAGGTGGCCCGGCGGCGGGAAGCGCAGTTGGCGGCGATGGTGGAGGGTGGTGATTGGGGCTTGGAAGCTGGCGAAACGCTGACGACCGGCCCGGCGGATAGGGCGCGGGATGCCTGGTTGCAGCGGACGATTTCGCAGACGGGGCAGAATTTAGGGCGGCAGCGAGACAGGTTGTTTGAACTGGCGGGCGTCCGGCGGCATCATCTGGTGCTGGATGCGAATGCGGGCAGCGGCTTGCTGACGTGGGAGGCGGTGCGGCAGGCTCCGGAGGGCGGTGTTTGGGCTTTAACCGCTGACCAACAGGCGGGTGAAGCGCTGCGCCAGATGGCGGAACGGCTGCCGGAACTGGAACGGCCGTCCATCCTCATTGGCTCCAGTGAAGAATTGGACTACCTGCTGGAACTACGCGGCGAAACCGACCTGCAATTTGACCGCATCCTCGGCCGCAACCCCATCACCCAAGCACCCAATGATTCAATTACCCAATTGCTCACTCTCTACAAACGACGTCTGAAGGTAGACGGCCGTATCACCCTTATTCAAACCATCCCCCGCCACAGCCAGCGCTTGTACCAACTGGTAGATTGGCACGGCCGTGAAGCTCTGCACGACAAGGTGGCTGCGGCCGAGGAAGCCATCTATCATGACGAAACCGACCCACTGGTGAATTGGGATGAGACTGATTGGGAGACGGCCGTGCCGGAAGCCGGCCTAACCGGCCAAATCATCACCGAGCGACAAACCGAGCAGCGGCGCATCACCCCGGCGCACCTGGCTCGCTGGTTCCCTGCTGATGATGTGTACCAGGCCAAACCGGCTTACGGGCAGCGCTTGCAGGCAGGTGGCTTGACGGACGTGGAAGTGAAAGAGGTGATGGGGGTATACGGCCGTCAGTTGCAAAACCAAACTGTAACCTGGCAAAGCGCCACCCTCTATCTGTTGGCAGCCCCCGCAAGCCAATCGTAAATCGAAAATCGCAAAATCCCCAGTATCCCCCGCTCCATTTTCTGCTATAATCCCCTTCTGATACAGACTCGGCGTATGGTCTTCGTTTCGCCCATTGTAGGACGATTTACAAAATCGTCCTACGGCTTTTGGCCCAAACGAAGACTATCCCCCAGACTCGTTTGGTCTGGATTTTGGGAAGAGACAATCACACAACGCACCACAAACCAGATAGCCTGTAGGTTTTCATCTGCGGCCATTCCTGTTCTGTGGTCTAAAAAGAGGAACCAACGAACAATATGGCGCAACCCGACTTTCGGAAAGAAGCAGAAGCACATTACGACGAGATGGTCGCCATGCGGCGGGATTTCCATCGCCATCCCGAACTGGGGTTTGAGGAAACCCGTACCTCCGGCATTGTAGCTGAAACATTGCAAGACCTGGGGCTGGAAGTGCAGCGCGGTATTGGTCAAACCGGTGTGGTAGCTTTGCTGGAAGGCAGCCGCCCCGGCCCTACCGTCCTCCTGCGCTTTGATATGGACGCCTTGCCCATCCAGGAAAACAGCGACATCGCCTACGCTTCGGAAAATCCCGGCGTTATGCACGCTTGCGGTCACGACGGGCATACGACCATGGGCCTGACGCTGGCCAAAATCCTGAGCAAATTTCAGGGTGACATGGCCGGGACGCTCAAATTTGTCTTCCAGCCGGCCGAAGAAGGGTTGGGCGGCGCGTTTGCCATGATTGCCGATGGCGTTTTGGAAAACCCCAAACCGGACGTAGCCCTGGCCATGCACTTGTGGACGCCGGAACCATACGGCAACGTGCGCGTCCTGGAAGGGCCGTGCATGTCCTCTTCCAGCGTGTTTACCCTGACGGTAACGGGCCGCGGCGGGCATGGGGCGGCGCCGCATATGGCTGTAGACCCGGTGCTGGCGGCGGCGCACATTGTGGCCGCTTTGCAAAGTATTGTCAGCCGCAACGTTGATCCGCAAGACAGCGTGGTGGTTTCCATTGGTGAATTCAAGGCCGGGACGACGTTTAACGTCATTCCTGATGACGCTGTCTTAAAAGGCACGGTACGCAGTTACAATAATGAATTGCACCGCATGATTTACCGCCGCATTCTGGAAATGGCGACCAAAATGGCTGAGGCGTTTAGCTGCACAGCTTCCATGGAAACGATTGCTATTGTCCAGGCGGTGGTGAATGCGCCGGAACCTACGGCCGTCGTCTACGAAGCCGCCGCCCAAATCATGGGCGAAGACCATATTACCCCTAAACGCACGATGGCCTCTGAAGATATGGGTTTTATTTTAGACGAAATCCCCGGCTGCTACTTCTTCATCGGCGCGGGCAATGACGAAGAAGCCCGTTTTCCCCACCACCATTCCCGCTTCAATTTCGCTGAACAGGCCATGATTGACGGTGTGGCGGTGATGGGGCAGGCAGTGGCGAATTATTTGATGGGCAGTGACAGTGAATAGTTTTCAGTTTTCAATGTTCAGTTTGACGCACTGAATGCTGAAAGCTGAATACTGAAAACTATGATTGACTCCAACTATAAAATTGTTTGCCTGGCCGGCGGCGTCGGCGGGGCTAAATTGGCCGACGGACTGGCCCAGATTGTGCCGCCGGAAAATTTGACGATCATTGTCAATACTGGGGACGATTTTGCCCATCTGGGGTTGACCATTTGCCCTGACCTGGATACGGTGCTGTACCGGCTGGCGGGTGTGGCCAATGAGGCAACCGGCTGGGGCCGCGCCGGGGAGTCGTGGCGGGTGATGGCGGAGGTGGCGCGGCTGGACGGCCCGGACTGGTTCCGCCTGGGCGACCTGGATTTGGCGACGCATTTGCTGCGGACACATTTGTTGGGAGAAGGGGAATCGCTCACGGCCGTAACCCGCCATCTCTGCCGCCAATTTAACATCCAGCCAACCGTCCTGCCCATGAGCAACCAGCCTGCGCCCACGATGATTGAGAGTAACGGCCGTATCTACCCTTTCCAGGAATGGTTTGTGCGCGAACAATGGCAGCCGCCCGTCAGCCGCATCATCCTGCCCGACGATGTGCGCGCCCCGGCTGCCGTCAGTCTGGCGCTGGAACAGGCGCACATTGTTGTCATTGCTCCCTCCAACCCCTTTGTCAGCATTGATCCCATTCTTAACGTCTACCCCATCCGGGAAATGGTGATGGATATGCCCCGCGCCGTGGTGGCTGTCAGTCCGATTGTGGGGGGCACGGCCGTTAAAGGCCCCGCCGCCAAAATGATGCAGGAAATGGGGCTGGAAGTGTCGCCTACGGCCGTAGCCCAACATTACGGCGACCTCCTTGACGGGTTCGTCTACGACCAACAAGACAAAGGCCAGATGGATGACGCCGCCATCCCTACTTTGAGTACCAACAGCATGATGTATAATCAGGTAGACCGTCGCCAGTTGGCGCAAAATGTATTGGATTTTGCAACACAATTATTATGATTTTTACGTATTGCGTATTGCATAAAGAAACGTTGTTACGCAATACGCAATACGCAATAAAAAAAGGAGAACCTCATGTCCCAAGACCGTGTAGCCCTTTATTTACAGGATGCCCATTCCTTACAAGAAGGTATCGAATTGGTGCAGTACGCCGAAGCCAAAGGCTTTGAAGCCGTCTGGCAGGCGGAAAGCCGTCTGGTACGGGACGCCATTGTGCCCATGGCGGCTTTTGCTGCCACGACCAGTAAAATCAAGGTAGCCAGCGGTGTCACCAACAACTGGACGCGCAACATCGGTCTCCTGGCGGCTACATTTCTCACGCTGGACGACCTGGCCCCGGATCGGGTGATTTGCGGCATTGGCGCCTGGTGGGACCCGCTGGCCTCCAAAGTAGGCATTCAGCGGCGTAAACCGCTCAAGGCGATGCGGGAGACGGTAGAAGTGCTGCGCCGCCTGCTGAATATGGAGACGGTTACTTTTCACGGTGAGTTTTGTTATGTGGATGGGATTAAGCTGGATGTGGTTTACGGCCGTACCGAACCGCGCAACGTCCCCATCTACATCGGCGCCACCGGTATGAAAATGATGGAACTGACCGGGGAAATAGCCGACGGCGCTTGCCTCAACTACCTCGTCCACCCCGATTATAACCTGCGAGCCATGGACGCTCTGGAAAAAGGGGCCAAAAAAGCGGGCCGCTCCATAGATGACATAGACCGGCCCCAACTCATGATCTGCTCCGTAGATATGGATCGCAAAAAAGCGCTGGACAAAGCCCGCTTTATGATGACCCAATACTTGGGCCAGCAGCCGCACCTGATGAAGGCCAGCGGTGTCAGCCAGGAACTTCTTGATGACATCCACCAGGTACTCACCTGGCCGGCCACCGATGAACAGATCCGCGAAGCGATGACCTTGGTACCCGATGACGTGGTGCAAATGTGTACCGCCAGCGGCTCCCCCGAAGAGGTCAAAGCCAAAGTGCGCGAATATATCGCCAACGGCGCTACCTGCCCCATCCTCTATCCCCTCGGCGACCCCAAATTGATGATTGATATATTCAGCGAGGGATACAGCATATGAGAACCGAATGGCGTCAACAGTTTAACTGGCGGCTGACTCTGGTGCGTCTGTTTGTTAACGGCACGGCCATTATCCTGGTGGCGGTTATTGTACCTGGTGTGCATCTGGTTAACCCCAGTTTGTTTTCGATTGCGATCATCGCGTTGGTTATTGGCTTATTGAATGTATTTGTCAAACCAATTGTCCAGTTCATTACGCTGCCCTTTCTTTTTGTCACTTACGGCTTAATTATGATTATTACCAGCACGATTATGTTCTGGTTGCTGTCCCTTTTTCTACCCCGATTTATTACAGTGGACAGGGGGGCAGCGGCCGTGATGGCCGGGCTATTGATGAACCTCTTCACCATGATTTTAGAAAACGTGTTTGGCGTGGTTCCGCCAATTGTAGACAGTGTTCCTGTAAATGCCGATGTTCCAATAATCAATCAGAACCAGGTTGCCCCATGAAAAAAAGATCGCGTATTGACCAAATTCGAGAAAACCTGCGTCTGCAAAAAGTTTACAATGTCATCCTGAACTTTTTGATGGATATTTTGTTTGATCGCGGCTGGATTGGGAGCTTTCGCCGCTTTATGCAGGAATGGATTTACCGGCCGCCGGTACCTTTGGACACGGTCACTCTGCCCGTCAAATTTCGTCTTCTGCTGGAAGATTTAGGCCCCACTTATGTAAAGATGGGTCAGATTGTTTCCAGCCAGTCAGACGTACTGCCCCCGGACTGGGCGGCAGAAATGGTCAAGCTGCAAAATGACGTGCCGCCATTCCCTTACGCTGATGTGGTCGAGACAATTCAGGCAGAGCTGGGCGCGCCGCCGGAAGAGATTTTTGCTGAATTTGATACGGAGCCGTTGGCCGCCGCTTCCACAGCCCAGGTGCATCGCGCTGTTTTGCAGGACGGCACAACGGTGGCCGTCAAGGTGCAGCGACCCAACATCCAGAAACAGGTCAAGGCTGATTTGGGTATCATGCAAAGCGCTGCCCGCGTCTTTATGCGGCGGCTGGATTGGGCCAGGAATGTGGATTTGGCTTCTATTCTGGACGAGTTTGGCACAAACATCCTCACTGAACTGGATTATCGCAATGAAGCGTACAATGCCACCCGGCTGAACCGGGCTATGGAAGACATTTCCAATGTGAAAGTGCCGGAAATTTATTATGACTTCAGCACGGAAAAAGTCCTGACGATGGAGTTTGTTGAGGGCGTCAAAGTAACCAACGTGGCGGAAATAGACGCGGCCGGATTAAATCGTTTGTCCCTGGCTGAAGACGCTATTCGCGGCATGTTGAAGCAGTTGCTGATAGATGGTTTCTTTCACGCCGACCCCCATCCGGGAAATGTTCTGGTTAATCTGAATACAGGGACTATCTATTTTATTGATACCGGCATGGTGGGTGATCTGGATGTCCAGCAGCGCCTGAGTCTGATTAATCTCATCTTTGCTTTACAGCAGCAAGATGCGCGCGGGTTGGCTCAGGTGGCGCTTAGTCTCAGCAACCCATTCCGGGAGGTAGATGAAAAGGCGTACTATCGTGATTTTGAGCGGTTGATAGGGCGGTTGATGGAAATGCAGGCGTCTACGGCCGAGGTGGTCAGCGCCACGTTTGATTTGTTGCAGCAGCATGGTTTGCGCATGGACCCACAGTTAACATTGGCGGTGAAGGCGTTTATGCAGGCGGAACGGGTGGCTATGGCTTTGGACCCGAACATGCAATTTGTCAATCTGGCGCAAAAGCAGGTGCAGGAACTGGCAGTGGAGCAGATCACGCCGGAAAATGTGACTAACGCGGTGAAGAAACAGGCGGCGTTTACCTTGCGGGAACTGATGCGGGAAATGCCTGATTTGCAAATGGCTACTTTGGGTTGGTTGAAACAGTATAAGAAAGGCCGTTTTGAGGTTTTTATAGATACGTCTGATCTGGCTAATGAGGTGGATCAGTTGAATATCCTGGGCCGGCAGGTGATTATTGGTATTTTGTTGGTGGGGATGCTCATTGGGTCAGCGATTGCCGCCGGGTTTGCCACTTCTTTGGGGGATGGCACAGGCGTAATATCGCAGTTGGCGTATTATGGCTATTTGTTGGCGATGGGGTTGGCTATTATTATGATAGTCTATTTGCTTTGGAAATTGATATTTGGTCGGCGGTACAGGAACGGCCGTCACTAAATCATTTGGATGTGTTTCGTTTCAGCAGCCGCGGCATCTCTAGCTGTGGGTGGGTTCCAGGTGTACGGCCGTTTTATAAGCCAGTTCCAGGGCGTTGCCGCGCACAATCGCCGCCAGGCCAATATGCTCTTCCGCCAGGAAAGATTGCTTCTCATACGTTTGCACCAGATTGTTTGTTTCGTTAATCACAATTAGTTTCAGGTGCGGGTACGTATCCAGGCTGTTGAGCAGGCGGGTAGGGTTGGTAAAGAGCAAGGACGAATTCATCACAATTACCTGGGGACGGAGCAGCCAGATTTGGGCGATTAACTCTTGTTCATCGGTAGGGGAAATTCCCGTCACATCCAGGCCGTTTTCCTGAGACAGAAGGCTTTCCATACCTGCGCCAATCAAAGAAGCTGTGCCAATAATCAATACCCGTTTTGTAATCATAATATCCCCTGATGTTTTCAATAACAGTCCCACAGAAAATTTCCAGTTTTCGTGGAAATAAAGCGCCTGTACGTATGGAAACAGCGGTAAACCGCAGCTAACCAAGACGACGTGTAACCGCGCATTGTTAAGTAAGTGCGTAAAACAATCAAAAAGTAACGCGGTTTCCGGAAATCAAGACGTCTTTTTGCGGTTTGTAGTTCCCCGGAGGAGGAAATTGGGTGGTTAAAGACAATCTTCCTGGGCCTCAAATTCTTCCCGGCGGCTGATTTTGGCGGAAAGCATGGTCGCAAATATAACCAGTGTGGCGTTAATCAGTAACAGGGCAGCGCATAAACCTATAACAAAATAAACCATCTGAAACTCCTATGGGGTCAGGGACAAGTGAGTGAGTCGGCGATCTGATTATAAATCTCGTTTAGATCGGATGTGGAGGGTGCTGCGTAGAAGTGATTGGCTGTTGTCGCTATGTTTTGCATCAGGGAGACGTTTGTGTCGTTCCCCAGCCCGATGGTGTAGATGATGATGCCGGCTGCTTTGGCGGCGTCAGCCTGGGCGATGATGGCCGTTTCCTCCGTACCGTTGGGGTAGCCGTCAGTCAACAAAATAATGACCTGATTGTTGGCCGGGATGTGGCGGGCGCTGGTAAGTTCTTGCCGCGCGGTTAGCAGGGCCAGGTCAATCCGGGTTTTACCGGGGGTATTGCCCTGCAACGCGGCAATCAGGCTGGCCCGGTCGCTGCTGAGCGGGTGTTCCAGCACACCATTGTCGGCAAACAAGACAACGGCCGCCTGATCGCCGGGGAAGGTGAGCAGATTCAGGAAGTCGGTGGCGGCAGAACGGGCCGCCTCTATTTTGGCCGGGCCGCCCGGTTCAGTCGGATCGTCCATACTGCCGGAGGTGTCCAGCGTCAGGGCAATGTCGGCAAAGAAAGAAGAATCCACGCAATAATTGTTGTTTATGACGGGCAGGAAGAGAAACTCATCTGCCGGAGGGGAAACAGTGGTGTTGCAGTCATTGAGCCAGTTTACCATCTGGCGGGCAGCCCGGGCGTTATCTTCCTTACTGTAAGCATTGTCGTCCTCTGTGACCCAATTGCTGTCGGCAGAGAGGATAGCGCAGCCTTGCCCGTATGTGGTAGCGGCAATAACGGCCGTATCTGGCGGGGTGGCGTCAGTGTCCGTCGTTACCAAGGCGTCTGTGCCCGGCAGTAACCAGGAACTACGCAGAAGTTCGATGGAACCTACACCATTTAAAACGGGATGCACGGAGAAATTGTCTGATTGGTAAATAACCCACGTGTTCCCGACAATAGCCGGGGCTGCCGGGTCGGAATCTGTCGGGTCGCTGACAGCAGCGGTATCACTGCCGCCCTGCGTATAGCCAAAGGCCTGGGTCAGGGCTTGTGTCTCGTTCTTCAGCGAGCCCCAATCGCCAAAAATCATCACGCCACGGCCGTTTGCCACCCAGGATGTAATCAGATTGATGTCTGCTGTTGTGTAAGCCGAAGTTAACCGGTCGTTGCTTGCCAGCCCCTGAATCAGTAGGACGTTGACACAGGCAGGCATGACGCCGCTGCTGAGATCGATCGTGCCCACTGTAAAGCCGTCGTTTTGCAAATCTGTCAGGAATCCGCTGAGGTCTAGTGGCTGTTGTCCTTGCGAAATATCAAACCCCACTATGGGGGAGACGGCCGTACTGCAATCAATGGGATCGTCAACGGCCGTTGCCGACAAGGGGTAGCCTGACACTTCCGTTGGCTGCGTGCCTGAGCCGGAAATGCTCCCTTCCGCCAGCAGATTGGGCACAAGCACAAATTGGACAAACACAAAACCGGACAAAATAGAGCCTAACAAAAAGACAGCCAACAGCGGCAGATGCTGCTTCTTCATTCGATTTCTCCTTTTTCAGGCGAAGGAGGGCAGGGATGTAAGCGGTAATGCCTGGCCACTTGGGTGAATCAGGTTGACAGGTATGATACCACAGCAAAGGACGCACCTGTTCCTCAATGGTAAGTGTCTGAATGGCAATAAAAGTAACGGCGTTTTTGTAATTGCCTTTGACTTGTGTAGTACTAATTTCCTATAATCTCTATGTAGTGCTGGATTATAGCAAGCGCGCGATGATGGTTTTTGATTTTTCTCGGTCAATTCAGGGGCAGAGGTAGTCAGGTGCAGTATATGACAAATATGCCTAGTAGAAAGAAGATACAATTCTGGTTAATACCTACGGCCGTGGCCGTGGTGGCTTTTGCTTATGAATTGTATGAATTGTCCAGAGAAGCGCACGCACTGGATGGTGCTTTTTTTACAGAGCTGGCTTTATTTGGCGTTATATTGCCCCTGCTTATTTGGGCGGGACTAATCCTGTTAGATAAAGCAGAATCCCAAAAACAACAAATGGAAGAGCAGCAACATCTGGAAAACGAACTGCGCCGTCAGATTAACTCCAGCCATGATTGGGAATCTTTAAAAAGAACAGCCATAAATGCTCCTTTGCAAGTAGGTGATTTTTCTGGCGTTTCGCTGCTGCTGTATGATCCGGAGCAGCAACAACTGGAAACGGTTGCCGAGTGGCGTAAACCAGACGGAATTGTCCCCGCATATCCTGCATTATTGCCGGCGACATGGGGGCCGGCAATAACAGAGCCTGATAATTTCCACGAAATTCCGCCGGGACAATTCTTGGGGGGCCAGACGGGGCCGGAGATAACCGGATATTGCCTGCCTCTTTTGCGGGGAGGCCAAATCGTTGGGCTGCTGCATCTATATTGCCCGGCAGATGTTTCTTTGGGTAAAGCGGATGTGGATTTGTTAAACAGTTTGGCCCCTTCGTTGGCTTTTGCTGTTGATGGGCTGCACCCGGACGGATCGCAGTTGGTGCGGACGACGGCCGTAGAAACCGAACAACGCCGTTTAGCCCGCTATCTGCACGACACAGTAGGGCAAGACCTGAGCTATCTGCTGCTGAAAATTGACCATTTGCGGACAGAAACAGAGGTGATGGATACTGCGGCGCTCAACCTGGCGTTGGATGAACTGCATACCGTGACCGGCCGGGCTTATGAACATGTCCGCTTAACCCTGGCTACCCTGTACCCGCGTGAGGCGACTTCTCTGATGACGACCTTGTATGACCAGGCGTTCCTCGTGGGCCAGGAGCAAAACGGCTTTCGGGTGAACCTTACGGTCAATGGAGAGGAGCGGCCTTTGTCCCCTTATCTGAAATACAAAATACTGAGCATTTTTCAGGAGGCGATTATCAATGTTAGAAAACACGCCCAGGCGCAAAATGTAGATATTGTATTCAACTGGGGCGATGACCAACTGTCCATTAGCATACAGGATGACGGCCAGGGATTTTCTTTGGCACAGAAGCGGAAGACCGGCCATTATGGGCTGCAAATCATGGAGGAACGGGCGCAAGAGATAGACGGCCGTCTGGATGTTCAGTCGCAGCCGGGAAAAGGAACAAAAATCGCGTTTCACTTGCCTTTGTCAGACGGGTAATCTTACTTTGGCAGCAAAGCACTTAAACGCTTCCGCCAAACACTGTTTTCGCCAATTGTTGTAAGACAGTCTGTAAGTCAGCTTTTTAATGATAGTACCAGGGTACCAGAGTAGGTGGCCGAGTACCGGTATAACTGTCCCGACCTCTTTGTATTGTAAGCCAACGGCCGTATCCATCAACCAAATATCTTCCAATAGATTCCCTGTCCGTGCGTAAACCACTGAAAAAGCAGGAAGACTTATGAAATTACTCCTTGTTGATGATCACATACTCTTTAA
>JAJRTP010000464.1 GCA_024278255.1 Chloroflexota bacterium
CAATCGCTTTTTCCGGCTGGGCCAGGACTGCCAAAAAACCGGCCACAATATCACCGACGTAGGTGTAACTGCGGGCATGTTCCAGACTGCCCTCGAATAAAGGAAACGGCGTATCGGTCAGAATGGATCGCATGAGGAGTGGGTACAGCTTCTCCGGCCGTTCCCGCGGGCCAATAACGGAAAAAATACGTAGAGAGCAGGCAGGAAACCCTTCTTCCCGCTGCCGGGCCAAAACCAACTGTTCGGCGGCCAATTTGGTCACACCGTAATAAGAAGTCGGTTTGGGCGGCGTCTCTTCATCATCGGTGGCGTATTTGCCGTAAACAGAAGAAGTGGCAATGTTGACGAAGCAGCGCAGAGAAGACACCCTGGCGCACGCTTCCAGCAGGCGATGGGTGGCGTGCAAATTGTTGCGCACGTAGATTTCATACGGTGTTGTAGCGGAAATGCCCGGCTGTCCGGCTAAATGGTAGACAAAATCGGCGTTTTGCACGGCCGTACCCAAATCATCCTCCACCAAATCCAACTCATACAACTTTACACCTTTCGCCGCAATATCCGCCACATTCAACCGCTTCAACGCCGGCGCATAATAATCCGTCAGACAGTCAATCCCCACCACCTCATGCCCCAAATCAGCCAGCGCTTCCGCCAGATGAGAGCCAATAAATCCGGCCGCGCCGGTCACCACAATTTTCATAATCACACTCCTGCATCAATGTTTCGCCAGACAGTGTACAGCGCCAGACAAGAGGGAACTATACGGCCGTCCTACGCTCCCACCCCATTCTCAGCCACAGCTAAAGAAAGAACCCTCTTAAATTCCCGCCAAATTCGCCAAAACAGGTTAAAATAGAAATGTGATTCGTGATACGTGATACGTGAAAACGTGGGGGTCATGCCTTCACGCCACACGCATTACGCTAAAAATGGAGAAAACCATGACTCAAGAAGCCTACATATTCGACGCCATACGTACCCCGCGCGGCAAAGGCAAAAAAAGCGGTACCCTCTACGAAGTTGCCCCTATTGACCTCATCGTTACCTTGATGCACGAAATAGAAGCCCGGCACGACCTGGACACCTCGCAGGTAGACGACGTCGTTCTCGGCTGCGTCACGCCCATTGGCGAACAGGGGGCCGACATCGCCCGCACCGCTGCCCTTGACGCCGGCTGGCACGTGGACGTACCTGGTATGCAAATCAACCGCTTCTGCGCCTCCGGCCTGGAGACGGTCAACATGGCCGCCATGAAAGTGCGCTCCGGCTGGGAAGATTTCGTCGTGGCCGGCGGCGTGGAATCCATGTCCCGCGTCCCCATGGCCTCCGACGGCGGGGCCTGGTTTATGGACCCGCGCGTCAATAACGCTACCCATTTCGTCCCCCAGGGCATCAGCGCCGATCTGGTAGCGACCATTGAAGGGTTCAGCCGGGAAGACGTAGACCGCTTCGCCCTGCAATCCCAGCAGCGCGCCGCCTATGCCCGCGAACAAGGCTACTTTGACCGCTCTCTCGTCCCCGTCAGAGATGCCAGCGGACTAACCATCCTGGCTGAAGACGAATTTATCCGGCCCAATACCACGATGGAAGGGTTGGGCAATCTCAACCCGGCTTTTGCCATGATGGGCGAGATGGGCTTTGACGCGGTGGCCCAGCAGCGTTACCCGGAAGTAGAGCGCATCAACCACATCCACACGGCCGGAAACTCCTCCGGCATTGTGGACGGGGCGGCGCTGGTGCTGGTCGGCTCCAAAGAAAAAGGGGAAGCATTGGGCCTAAAACCCCGCGCCCGCATCCGCGCCGCCGCTCTGGTGGGGACGGAACCGACGATCATGCTCGTGGGCCCCGCGCCTGCCTCCAAAAAAGCGCTCAAGCAAGCAGGCATGACGGTAGACGACATTGATTTGTTTGAGGTGAATGAGGCGTTTGCGGCCGTTGTCCTGCGTTACATGCGGGAGATGGGGCTGGAAGGGGCGGAAAACCTCAACGTCAACGGTGGCGCGATTGCCCTGGGGCATCCCCTGGGAGCTACCGGGGCCATGCTTTTGGGCACAGTCCTGGACGAACTGGAACGCGCCGATTTGGAAACAGCGCTCATCAGCCTGTGCGTCGGCGGCGGTATGGGCATCGCCACCATCATTGAGCGGGTTTGACGGCGAATTAGGGAAGGAACGAATTTATGACTCTGCCGCGTTTTGCCGTTTGTCTGGATAATGCCGGATATGAAGCGTCCCTGGAAACAGGCAAACTTTACCATATTTTGCCCGATACAAAGGGAACAAAGCATGGCCATATTCGCATTATTGATGAAAGCGGCGAGGACTATCTTTACACTTCTGATCGATTTTTTCCTTTAACACTGCCGCAAGCCGTTGAAGAAGCGCTGCTCGTGAGCGGTGATTAAAAATTAGTGGCGGTTGGTGGCCGGTGTTTTGTACCAGCCACCAACCGCCAACCACAAAAACAAATATGACTATCAACTATCAAAAAGACGAACAAAATATCGTGACGCTGACGTTGGACATGCCCAACCGGTCGGCGAATGTGATTAACGCGGAATTTGGCGCGGCGTTTCAGGCGGCGCTGGAGCGGCTAATGGCCGAAGAGGAATTGGCCGGCGTGATCATCACGTCAGCCAAAAAGACGTTTATGGCCGGGGCGGATTTGGACGACCCGGATTTGTTTGCCGACGCGCAAAAGGTTTTTGAGATGGGGGAGGCACTCAAGGCCGGCTTCCGCCGCCTGGAAACGTTGGGCGTCCCCGTCGTGGCGGCGTTGAACGGAACGGCACTGGGGGGCGGCTACGAATTGGCGCTGGCCGGCCATCATCGCATCGCCCTGGATGGCCCGAAGATTAAAATCGGCTTCCCGGAGGTGACGCTGGGGCTGATTCCCGGCGGGGGCGGTATTATTCGCCTGACACGGCTGTTAGGATTGCAGGCGTCGTTTCCTTATTTAATGGAAGGAAAGCAGCTTAAACCGCAGGCGGCCAAAGCGGCCGGACTGATTGACGATCTGGCGGCCGACCAGGAAGAGATGATGGCCAAGGCGCGGGCCTGGATTCTGGCGCACCCGCAGGCCAAACAGCCATGGGACGAACCGCGTTACCGGATGCCGGGGGGCGACGGCCGTCATCCGAAAATGGTGCAAATGCTCTCCATCGCTCCCGCCATGCTGCGTAAACGTACTTTTGGCAACTATCCCGCGCCGGAAGCGATTATGGATACGGCCGTCAAAGGCTCCCTCGTAGATTTTGAAACAGCCACCCGCATCGAAAGCCGCGCCTTCGCCGCCATCG
>JAJRTP010000465.1 GCA_024278255.1 Chloroflexota bacterium
CCTGCTGTTCCTGATTGTCGCGCCGCACGGCAACTTTGGCTCGCGCCAGCAAGGCGATTTCATCCAGTTTATGCTTGGCTCGCGTTTCTTGAATGATGCCCACGATGGAATTGAACAGAACCAATCCCAGGGTGGCGGCGGCGCTGCGATAATCTTTTACCAGCAGCATCCCCAGGCCAATGGCGTACAGCACCACATTAACCGGATTGAAAACGTTGGTCTTGATGATGCTGCTGAATGTGCGGCTGGTAGCGAGTTTGATGTCGTTGCCCTGGCCTTTTTGGCGACGCTCGGCAACTTGCGCAGTAGTAAGTCCGGTTAAATCCATGAGTTTTGTTTAAGTGACAGTCACCTCGCAGGTGACTGTCACTTTCATTATTGCTGGGCCAAGATGCGGCGCATTTCGGCCTCGCTGTCTGCGATGACCTCGCCGCTGACGTCAAAAGTGACACTGTGAATCGTGCCGGTAAAAGCGAAAGGCGTCTTGTAGAAAGGGGCTACCGGCGCGCCGGGGTCCGCGCCGACGGTGATGCCGCCGGTCAGTCCCAGGCTGAGGGGCGTAGTGTGGGGGAATTCCGCAGCCCCCACGAGCCTGCCGTCGAAGTAAAGCTGGGCGTTGCCTGGGGTTCCCTTGCCATTGGCAATATCAGGCGGGCCAGTAACTTCGAACTCGAAACGCAGTTCGTGCCGTCCGGCCGGAACCGGTTCGGTGGATTCGACGTGCAGGTAATCGCGAGCCACATAGTTTTGCACATATTGCAGCTTGCCATCCTTGACGTAGAGCGAATAACCGCCATCCGTGCCGCCGAACGAGACCAAAGCCCCTTCCGCGCCGCCTTCCGGGATTTCCACATCCGCGGTGATGGTATGGGTGCGGTTGAGTAGGCGCGGCCCGGCATTGTAGGGTATCGCCTGAGTGTGAGGATAAAAGGTGTAGCTGGTGCGGTCTTGGGCAATTTGGGGGCGTTCTTCGGCGAAACGGGTGACGCCACGGCCGTCTACGGGCAGAACATTGTACTTGCCCGCCTCCACGTACCAGGTGGCGATCATCTCGATTAGTTTGGCGCGGTTCTCTTCGGCCACGTTGTAATTTTCCGCGAAGTCCTCGTCCACATGGTAAAGTTCCCAATGATTGGCGTCCAACTCGGTCAACTTCTCGGCCGGGATCGGTTCGCCAAAGAAAGCGCCTGCTTCCTTGAATGAGGGGCCGGGCCAGGGGCAGACTGCCCGCCAGCCGTCGTGGTAGATGGAGCGATGGCCCATCATCTCGAAGTATTGGGTGCGGCGTCTGGAATCTGCCTGCGGGTTCTGGAATGTGTGGGCAAAACTGACTCCCTCAATGGGGGATTGGGCGACGCCCTTGATGTTCGTCGGCGGCTCCACGCCCAGCACGTCGAGTACGGTGGGAACCATGTCTATGGCGTGGGCGTACTGCGCGCGCACTTCCCCTGTAGCCGGTACGCCTTTGGGATAATGGACGATGAAGGGATCGCTAATGCCGCCCCGATAGGTCTCGCGCTTCCAGCGGCGGAAGGGGGTATTCCCGGCCCAGGTCCAGCCCCAGGCGTAATGGTTGAAGTGATCCGGCCCGCCCAACTCGTCAATGGCCGCCAGGTTCGCTTCCAGCGATTCGGGCACGTTGTTGAAGAAAAGATTCTCATTGACCGAACCCTCCGGCCCGCCCTCCGAGCTGGCGCCGTTGTCGGAGATGACCATGATCAGGGTGTTGTCGAATTCACCGGTGGCCTTGAGGAAGTCCAGCAAACGGCCGATGTGGTGATCGGTATGGGTGAGGAAGCCGGCGTAGACTTCCATCATGCGGGCGTACAACCGTTGCTCCTCCGGCGAACAATCATCCCAGGGCTTAACATCAGGATCATGGCGGGAGAGTTCCGCGTCGGCCGGGACGATGCCCATTTCTTTTTGGCGGGCGAAGGTTTTCTGGCGGTACGCTTCCCAGCCGTCGTCAAACTGGCCTTTGTATTTGTCTGACCATTCTTTGCGGACGTGGTGCGGGGCGTGCATGGCGCCGGTGCAAAAGTACATGAAGAAGGGTTTGTTGGGGGCCACCTGCTTGGCATCGGCGATGAAGCTGATGGCGTGATCTACCAAATCTTCGGTGACGTGGTAGCCTTCTTCCGGCGTCTTGGGTGGTTCCACTTGGTGGTTGTCGAAGACCAGTTCAGGGTAATACTGATGCGTTTCACCGCCCAGGAAGCCGTAGAAACGCTCGAAACCCCGGCCCAGAGGCCAGCGATCATAGGGGCCGGCGGCAGAAATCTGGTCGGCCGGCGTCAGGTGCCATTTGCCGATGGCGTAGGTGTTGTACCCTTGCTGCAGGAGCATCTCTGACAGAAAACCGTTCTCGAAGGGGATGTTGCCGTTAGCGCCGGGGTAGCCGGTGGAGGCTTCGGTGATGCAGGCCATGGCGTTGGAATGGTGGTTGCGGCCGGTCAGAATGCAGGTGCGGGTGGGCGAGCAGAGGGCGGTGGTGTGCATGTTGTTGTAGCGCAGGCCGTTTTCGGCCAGGGCATCCAGGTTGGGGGTGTTGATGGGGCTGCCGTAGCAGCCAAGCTGGCCGAAGCCGGTATCGTCCAGGACGATAAACAAGACATTGGGAGCGCCTTCCCTGGCCCGTAACGGTTCAGGCCAGGCCGGTTCGGAGGTGTCGAACGTGCGGCCGATAACGCCGTTGAACGCAGTTCCGGGTTTGTATTCTTTTAAGGGCATGGGTTTAACTCCTTTTCGTTCTTTCTGAATCTGAATGTGAAAGTGGATAATAATTCGATTATATCTGAAAAAGCCTGTTTGAATAAACACAAACAGTAGCAACGATGTAAGCTGGAATTATAGGTTGTCTTTGCGGGAGGCCATATTGTACGTGTATTACCTACTCCTTATTGAGCTTCAATTGTCATTTCCGGCCACATCAGGTAGGCGCCTACAAAAAAGCATATGGCTCCAATGCAAATCTTTCACAATGGTAGGTACGGCCACATTCATCATCGTGGAATCCACCACCACAATAAAAAGCGCCAATGCTGCTGCAACCATTGGCGCCCAAAAGGCAAGTCCTGTTTTTTCTTCGTAAGTTTTTGCCATGAGGAGTTTTGGAGGTGACAGTCACTTTATGCAAATGCAATTCGCAAGTGACTGTCACCTGATTGTTCGGTGGAGAATCAGGCAGCGCCGGAAACCCGGTCGCGGTTACCCCAACCGCCAGCGCCTTGTCCGGCAATATCTATAATCACAGCCAGAATGATCCACAGCCAATCAAAACCCACAATCCCGCCCGGCGCGACGAGGATGTACATAATCGTCGTGAAGGGGAGGAAGATGAGACCCAGGATCGGCCATATCCACCAGATGATAGGCCAACCGGCAAAGGCTGCGTTCCACAGTACGGGTCGGAAAAGCCAAAAAAGGATACCGGCAATACGGGGGCCTAAAAAGAATAACACTGCCAAGAAACAACACATGTGAACCTCCTTGGGTTTACATTGAATAATATGCTCGCAATCTATTCTTTTCAGGTAACAGACATTTTGGTGATTGCTTTCTAAATTAAGATTGATGGATTGTCTGTCATCTGGTTAAGAAATAGGGCGAGAAAGCCGATTAATACGCCAAGTTTATCCGATTTATGGTAAACAAACACCTTTGAGGCAGTTTTTGGCTTGAGTTTTTCTGGAGTGGGCTAGATGCGATAGACAAAACGGCCGTTCTCAGGAACGGCCGTTTTGTTTTCAGAAGTTCAACTTCTCTGAGAAGTTGAACTTCTTGCGTGAACTTGTTTTCAGACGGTACCTACGGGGAAGAAACGAAGTTCAATACGCCCGTGGCGCCATCAGGCAAGGTGTAGAAAATCTTGCCCTGGGTTATCAGCGTGGCCTCGTTGACCAGGCTTTGCTCCCATTGATAAGCGCCCGCGCTTTCCAGGGCGGTCAGATAAGCCTGCTCCTGCTCCATAACGCCGGCCGGTTCACTGCACGCTTTCCGGGTGGTGACGATGGGGCCAATGGCGAAACCGCCTTCTGTGGTGGACAGGGCCGCGGAGTAGTTGTTACAACCGGCGTTGCCCGTTACCTGGTCATTGGCGAAGTGGGCGGTGATTTGGCTGCCGGGGATCAAGGTCTGCGGCGCGTTTTCCGGGCCGTAGGAAACCAGGTAGAAGGTGCTGCCTTCGGCTTCGCCGGCCGGGGGCTGCTCGACGGCTGGCGGCGGTGTGCCCTGGGGGGCAAAGCGCATTGTGCCGCTGTCGGCCGGTAAGTCCAGATACAGGTTGCCGCCGTTAATAAAGTAGATGACGGCGCTGGACAATTGGGCCATGAATTGGCTGTCCAGGGAATCCGGGCCGCAAGCGACCATCGTGCTGGGGCCGGGGGTGATGTTGATATTGGAACCGTCTGTGGTGTAAGAGGCCAGAACGTTGTTGCAGTCAGCTTTGATGTCGGCCGTGCCGTCGTCTTTGAAGTGGATGATGTAATTGGCGGGGTTGGGTACGGTTGTTACACCGGCCGGGTCAGTTGTAGAAACCCATTCCCAGGGGACGACCGTTAAGGGAGGCACGACAGAAGGCGCAGCCACAACGGGGACATTTTCCACGTTGACAGCGTCTACATATTGCGCCGAAACCCAAACTTGCCCGCCGGGAAGATTGGGCGCAGCGGCCAGCCACCACTGCCCATCCTGGCTCTTACCGATGATTTCACCGGTTTCGCCAAAGGGCGCAGCCCCTACGTAGGGGTAGTCAGTACCGGGGCCAACGCGCAGGAAGACGCCATCCGGGGCAGTGACGGTACCGCTGGGAGCGCCGGCTTCCGGTTCGGGCAGGTCTATGTCGCTCACGTTGCGGAAATAGTACAGCGGGCCGCCGGCCACCGAGATGAATTTCAAGAGGTTGCCATTTTCTTCAATGGTGTAGTTTTGGGCCGGCCCAAACATGTTTGCCATATCCTGGTCGAATGAGTCTTCGCCGCAAAAGGCCAGTTGGGTGGGGCCTAGTTCCATGAAGATGCTGCGCTGGGGATTTTCTACGTGGCTGGTGGCGTAACGGCCGTTGGCGTTGTTGCAGTCCAGTTCGGCGTTAAAAGTGCCGTCTTCGTTAAAGAAGAGGGTGTAGTTTTCCGGATTGGGGACGTTAATGGGGGGAATATCGTTGCCATTAGGGTCTTTGCTTTCCCAGGCCCAGGTTTTGTTGATGAGTTCGGGGTCGGGCGTGTGTTCCATAGAATCCAGAGGCGATCCGGCTCCTTCGCTGGCCGGGGCTTCGGTGGGTGGGACTTCTGCCGGGGGCGCTTCGGTCGGCGGAACCTCCGTGGGCGGCATTTCGGTTGGTTCCGCTTCTGATCCGCCGCAGGCGGCCAGGATCAGGGCTAACAGGATAAAAGTTAATACGGTTATTTTCTTCATTATTCAGCTCCTTTATAAGCATTAAAAAAACCCGGTCTATAACCTGATAAACCGGGTTTTAACAGAATTTTTTACAACCTGTCTATTTTCTGGTAAAGGAGTAGGTGGGGCTATACGGCCGTGACGTTTCTCATGTTCAGCCAATGTGGAGGTTTATGGTTTTTGATGGGGGGTGGGGTGAGTTAGTTACGGCCGTGAACCAATCCGGGTATAATCCAGCCCATGAACAAACCCTGCCCCTGCACCAGCGGCCAACCCTACCAAACCTGCTGCCAGCCCTACCACAAAGGGCGCATCCCAGCCACGGCCGTATCTCTCATGCGCTCCCGGTACGCCGCCTACGCCCTGGGTAAAATCGGCTACATCCTCAAAACGGAACAGTTGTCAGCCCGCCAACCCGACCGCCGTAAAGCCATCAAACAATTCTGCCAAAACACCGACTTTATCGGTCTGCAAATTCTGGCCGAAGAAACGCTGGCGGCAGACCGGGCCACCGTCACCTTCCGCGCCATTCTAGGGCAGCAAGGCCGGGATGCTTCTTTTACGGAACGCAGTCTGTTTGAAAAGCGGGACGGCCGTTGGTTCTATATCGGGCCGCTCGAATAGACCGATTTTGCGACAATTTTGCGAACAGAGGCCGGTACATTACCGGAAAAAGGTGGTGAACCCGGATGAAAATTGTATTATTCCCGTTATTGATCCTGGCGACGGCCGTACTCGTCGCCTGCGCTGCTCCGCCGCCAACGGCCGTACCCGCCGACACCCCCACACCCATGCCTAAACCCACAGCTTCCCCCCAACCCTCGCCGGAACCATCCGCCACACCGCTGCCAGAACCATCGGTTACGCCCTTGCCGGAACCATCCCCCATGCCAGAGCCGGAGAACGGCCGTACCCAACTCACTTTTGCCCAAATGATGGATGGTCTAACAACTGATGCTCCCCTGGATGAAGCTGCCCTGACCCCGCCAGATGAGGCCGCGCCGCCGCAAAACAACTTTGAGGGGCGGCTGATCCTTTCCGGCGCGGAAGAGAACTCGCAGTTCAGCCCCATTCGGGATGATTACGGGTTGGCAGATGATGGGGAACGGCCGTATCTGCCCGCCGTCGCCCTGGCATTTGTGCAGGACGGAGACGCCCTCATCCCGGTGCAGCGCGGCTTGATCATTACCGA
>JAJRTP010000466.1 GCA_024278255.1 Chloroflexota bacterium
GCCCACAAATGATTCCCGCAAATGGTCTACAGCCTGAACGTCATCTTCATACACACCGTTACGGCTGCGGGAGGCATGGAGTATTTGCCAGCCGCCCAGACTCATCCCCACATGGCTGACACGGCGATGACCTTCACTTTCGCCGAAAAAGAGCAAATCGCCAGGCTGAAAGGGAGGTTCTACGGCACGGCCGTCTACCATTTGCAAATCAGCATCGCGGGGGAGCGTTATGCCCGCCAACCGGTGGACCAACTGCACCAGTCCGGAACAGTCCAACCCGTACCCGGAACTACCGCCCCACAGATAAGGGACGCCGGTGAATTTTCTGGCGTCGGCAATCAGTTGTTGGCGGATAGCATCTGCATCTTGCGGCAGGGTGCTGCGGGAGCGTAACTGGTTGGCCGGCAGCCAGCCGGACAGTCCACCGCACAATTCCAGACAGAGCCAATCTCCTTCGCTGCGGCTGATGGTAACGGCCGTGCCCCCTAACACGCGGCTGACCAATGGCGCGTCTGCCTGCGACATTTCCCGCAGCAAGCCAACCGGTTCGCAAACCAGATGTGTTGCTTCGGCTGGCGTATCCATTCCCAAATAAGGCCGGTACATCCAGCCCAGATAGCCATCTGCCTGCCGCACAAAAGCCCAACGGCCGTCTTCCCGCAAAAACTCCACCATTTCCCCATTAAACAACTGGCTGTACTGCTCCGAAGCCCAGCCCGGCCCGCCGCGCAAATCGGTGATGGGAACGTTGACAGTCAACTGTGTGGGGTTGGGCTGGCGCAGGATGGTTACGGCCGTGGCGTCAATTTCGGCATGGGGATATTGGGTATACAGGTGGTTGGTTACGGCCGTTAAGGTCGCCTCGTCCAACGCGGAACCGGTCAGGGTAATGCGCCGGGCCGTGACGGAAACGGCTCGTATGTCGCATAAATGGAAACGGCCGTCAGCGAATTGGCGGCAAACTTCGTTTAGAGATTGGTCAATGTTTGTCATCGAATAGTTGGGCTGTTCCTTTTCAAATGAGTACAACGAATTTGGGAATTAACGAATGGCGGCCAAAAAATTCGTTCTTTTCTCCATTCGCTGTACCGCCTGATTGTGATTATACATCTATTTGAAGTTTACGCAGATAAAATCTGTGAAAATCCTTCTAATCCGCGCCATCCGTGGTTCCATAAACCAACGTATCCGGCCGAAACGCAGCCCAGGCAAACCAGAAGAATTCGTTGCCGTTGAGCGAGGTTAACTGCGCACCGGCTAATGGCCCGGATACGGCCGTGCCAAAGATATTCCACACACTGCTCGTTTCCTCATCCACAAAGCCCTCCTCGGTGGCGGTAAACGTCAACGTCTGCCCGGCCGCTTCCCGGCTGTAAACGGCCGCGCTGCCCGCATCCCGCGCTTCAAAAATATACTGGCTGTAGAGCGGCGTGTTCGTGCCGCTTTTCCAGAAGACGACAAGCGGCTGTCCGGCCACTTCGTCATTCAGTGCGCCCGTTTCAGACAACAGATCGTAGGGGTAGGCGACGGCCGTACCCTCCACTACCACCGTCATCACCCGCATTTTGGGAACCAGCCGGTCATCCAACTCCCCCTGGTAAAATTTAGTGCCCCGGCTGAAGCGGGAATCATAATTAAGGTAGGGATTTTCCCCATAGCGGCGGTCATAGCCGGTGTAGATGGAGAGGAGACGGCCGTTGGGAAACTGCGCCTTAAAATCAGCAAACGACACCATACTCACCGGCAGCGGCGTCAGCTTTGTCCCCGTCATCTCGCCCACTACCGCTTCCCCGGTAAACTGCTGCCACCACGACTCCGTCAGCCGGTCAAACATGATCAGGTCAGCATTACGCAAAATGCCGGTCACACCAAACTCCAGCGTCTGCCCATCCAGGGTGCGCGCAAAAGCCAGCCCGGAATTGCACAACGGGCAGTACGTCACCACCACCGGCTGTCCCGCCACTTCATAATTCACAATTTCGTGCCAGATGAGAATGGGAATGGGATAGGCGCGAGCTTCATCACCTAACTGCAAGACCAGCACCGGTTCCCGGTCCGTCAGCCACAGTTCCGCTTCTTCAATTGTTTCCAGTTCAGGATTGTTCAGCGCCGGAACGCCATCCCGGCTGCGGCCACCCCAGAGGAACTCGTCGTAGGGCACGCTGTGGCGGCAAAAGTTGGTATTGGGCCAGGGCGGCAGGGGGAACTGCCGGTCTTCGGGCACGGGATTGGCGCATTCCCGCGAGGCAGCGTTGGCGAATTGGGATCGGGTGGGGGTGGCTCTGGGGCTGACGGTGGGGGTGGGGGTGGATACGGCCGTAGCCCTCTCCCCCGCCTTATCACCCGCCAATCGCCCGCATCCCGCCAGCAAAAACAAAAAGACAAACCAGACTAATAGTCGTTTCATGCCCCCACTGTACCGGAAGATGGCTGGAAAAAACGTAGTTTGCGCTACGCTATCAAGAATGACTAATGAGCAGAGCTTTGCTGCGGCGCATTTGCCAAGCCTGTTCAAAAGAAATCCTGTCCGCCACACGCCGGCCAAACAAGGGGTCTAAATAAACAACCTCTTGTCCATCAGCCTTTTCCACAACAACAGCATGGGCAGCCCACCGAGCCTCTAATGGAAACAAGTTAACAGACAGTATGGGGTAGATGTCGTTCGATAACCAGCTTTGTAAATCGCCCCAGGTAACGCCACTCACTTCATCAACTTGCAAACCAAAACCTCGCGCACACTGCGCCGCATCAGGAAAGGTTGTTCCCAAATGTGTTGTCTGGCAACATTCACGCAAAACAGCCTCGTTTTCTTTAATGCCCCAATAAGCCAGCACCATACGCAAACAGGCGGCCACACAAGATTCACTGGTTTCCTGAAAGAAAAACGGCAAACTCAAGATGACATATGCCCTTTGGCTATCATTTCCTGGAATGCAGTTTCCAGAATAGCCCCTTGTCCTTCCAGTAAGCGGTCTGTGTTTTCATTAAGGGTATCTGCCGGTGTTGAGGCTATGACCTGGCCTGTGTTTTCATCAACAACAACAACGCCAATGACGCCAACCGGCCCAAATGCAGATTGGGTCAATACCATAGGAACAACCCAGGCGCTGCCCAAGGCTGAATGAATAGGCCAGGGATCGCCAGCCAACACCTGATCGCCAATGTGATCGAGGATAAATTCTCCAGCAATCAATTGTGCCTGCTTTTCGGTAATTGCCGCTCGGATTTCTGTTAGCGCCATAATCATCTCCCTCTCTGGTGAAAAAACCGCAGATTTCGCATACTATTCTGCCCTAAGTTAAGCATGTTTTATCGTGTGTACTTCAAAATCAACACCAAGTTTATGCTTTAGTATGCTGAATATCCTGGTCAGGTTATCCATTGTCGGATTCCCTTTGGCGGAAAGCATCCGGTGTAAACTTTTACTTGGTTTCTCCACCTCAACGGCCAATTCTTCAAAGCCAATCGTGGCGTTTACCAAATCGCGCAATACCAGACGCGCCATTTCAGCCTCGCCATCCAGGAATAATGAAACTGCTTCATCCAGCAATGCGATAGCAAATTCTTCATCAGTTTGAATACGATCCTGGACTGTGTCTCTGAAATCTCGTGTAATAGCCATAAATCACCTTCATAACAATGGTTATAGTAACATTTATGTTACCAAAATACAAGCTCTGATTACCATTTTGGGAATAACGGCCGTCCATCAACCCAATCACCCATCACGCCCATTTGTACCAGCCATCTTGACCAATCCGCAAATCCGCTTACCATACGGGCATGGCAGATAATGACGGCTACCAACTGGAATACCTGAACAAATACCGGGAACCGGCCGGCAAACCATCAGGGAAGAAGCCGAAAAAGGGGAAGAAGGGCAACGGCCGTGGCTGCTTGTCCCGCCTTTTTATCCTCACCATTCAACTGGGCTTCCTGGGACTGTTCGCTCTCCTGTTTGCTTTCGTCGGCGCTTACTTCTACC
>JAJRTP010000467.1 GCA_024278255.1 Chloroflexota bacterium
ACACTGTTGGGGCTGGCGATTTTGCCCCTGTTTATCCTGCCGGCGCGGCGGGTAGGACGGCGACTCCGGGTCTTGCGTCGCCAATCTATGGAATACAGCGCCGAGATGAATGCCACGATGAATGAGACGTTGAATGTGTCCGGCGCGCTGCTGGTGAAATTGTTTGGCCGGGAGCAGCAGGAATTGGACCGGTTCAGCGGGGATGCGGAGCAGGTGCGGGATATTGGTGTGGAATCGGCCGTAGTCGGGCGCACCTTTTTTATGATGTTGAGTGTGGTGGGGGCGGTGGGCACGGCCGTTGTTTATTGGGTGGGCGGCTACATGGTCATTCAGGATGTCCTGACGCTGGGAACAATCATCGCTTTTGGCGCCTATCTGACCCGCATTTATGCGCCGCTGATGGCGTTAACCAACGCGCCGGTAGAATTTACCCAAAGTCTGGTGAGTTTTGAGCGGGTGTTTAAAGTGCTGGATATTCCCATCGAGATTCAGGAAAAACCGGACGCGATTGAATTGACGGATGTACACGGCCGTATCCAATTCGACCACGTTTCCTTCAGCTACGCCGGAGAAGAGGGCGAGTCGGGCGGGTTGGAAGAAGTCACCCGCTTCACCTGGAATGCAGACCGCTCGGCGCTGCTAAAACGGGGCAAAGCTAAGCCGGGCCCGGCAGAGAATGGTGGTCAAATGGAGCATGAGGCTGACAGGCCGCCAGAGCAGCGTTGGGCGCTGCGCGACGTCAGCTTTACCATAGAGCCGGGGCAGTTAGTGGCCCTGGTTGGCCCCAGCGGTGCGGGTAAGACAACCATTACTTACATGATGCCCCGGCTGTACGATCCCACAGACGGCCGTATCCTCATCGAAAACCACGACATCCGCGACGTTACCCTCAAATCCCTGGCCGACAACATCGGCATGGTGACGCAGGAGACCTACCTCTTCTACGACACCATCCGGGCCAACCTGCTCTACGCCAATCCCCAGGCCACAGACGCGCAAATGATGGCAGCAGCCCAGGCGGCCAACATCCACGACTTCATCATGGACCTGCCCGACCGCTACGACACCGTGGTAGGCGAACGCGGTTACCGCCTCAGTGGCGGCGAGCGGCAGCGCATTGCCATCGCCCGCGTCATCCTCAAAGACCCGCATATTCTGGTGCTGGACGAGGCCACGTCCAGCCTGGATTCTCTCTCCGAAGCTCTCATCCAGGAGGCGTTGCAGCGGGTAATGCAGGGACGCAGCAGCCTGGTCATCGCCCATCGCCTCTCCACCATCCTGGCGGCCGACAAAATTCTGGTGATGGATCAAGGCCAGCTTGTGGAGCAGGGTACACATGAAGAACTGCTGGCCCAGGGCGGCCTCTACACAGAGTTGTACGAAACACAGTTTGCCGTGGTAAATGAGCCATAAATTGTGTTCAGATCGCACTTAACTGATTGCTGAAAACTGTTCACTAATCTGGGGCAATTGCCTGGAATCAAGGTATAATTCGCCCTTATGCCAAAAATAAATTTTCAATTGGAAGAACAGCCGTATACAGAGGCTGACGCTGAGTGGGATGAATTTGTAGACCGGCATCCCCACGGCAGCATATTGCAGACGACAAATTGGGCGCGGCTCAAAGGACGTTTTGGCTGGAAGGCGCACCGGGTCTGGATGAAGCAGGATGGCAAACTGGTGGCCGGGGCGCAGGTATTGTACCGCTCGACTTTTATGGGTTTGGTCGGTATTGGCTATATCCCCCATGGCCCGTTGGTAGATTGGCAGGATGAGGAACAAACGGCCGTTCTCCTCAACCAGATCGATCAAGCCGCCTACGACCATCATGCTGGCATGGTCAAAATGGAACCGCGTTTGTGGCTGGACGAAACACCCTACTGGCCGGAAATATGCCGGCAGTATGACCTGATAACAGATACGGACAGTATCCAGCCGCTACAAACGATTTTGGTGGATTTACGGCCGTCTCCCGATGACATCCTGGCTAACATGAAATCCAAAACCCGGTACAACATCCGCCTTTCTGCCCGCAAAGAAGTAACCGTCAGGCAGGGGACGGAAAAAGACATGCCGGCCTTTATCAAGCTGATGCAAACGACCGGCCAGCGGGATGCCTTTAGCCTGCATATGCCGGATTATTACAAAGCGGTCTATGAGATGTTAGCGCCGTCCGGGCAGTTGGTTTTATTTATGGCGGAATATGAGACACGGCCGTTAGCCGCCATCATGGTCTCCAAATCAGGTGATACTGCCAGCTACCTCTTCGGTGCATCCAGCAATGAGGAACGGCAGCGGATGGCCCCCTATGCCGTCCAGTGGGCGGCCATGCAGTGGGCCAAAGAAAACGGCTGTTCCTGGTATGATCTCTGGGGCATTCCGCCCCGTTCATTAGAAGAATTGGAAGCTAATTTTACCGAGCGCAGCGATGGCCTTTGGGGAGTGTATCGGCACAAGCGCGGCTACGGCGGCCTGATCAAGCGTACCGTTGGTCCGGCAGATCGGGTGTATAACAACCTGGTTTATAAATTATACAAGCGAAAGAGAGGCGGCCGGTCATTGGTAACCGGTCATCAGTAATCGGTCTGATTACCGTTCCCTGATTACCGTCTACTGTCCACCGATTACCGAGACATGTTTACTATTTCCCAACCCGATTACACACGCGCCCTCCTGGATATGCCCAACGCTCATCCGCTGCAAAGCTGGACGTGGGGCGATTTTAAGTCCCGTTGGGGCTGGCAAATGTACCCTCTGATTTTGGGGGAAGATCAGCCGCAGGCGGCGGCGATGGTCTTGAAACGTGCCCTGCCACGGACGCCGTTTTCTATCCTGTATGTGCCCAAAGGGCCGGCGCTGGATTATGCTGATGTGGATTTGCGCCAGACAATGTTGGCTGAGTTGGAACAGTTGGCCCGGCAGGAAAAGGCCATTTTTATCAAGATTGACCCGGATGTGGTTAAAGGTGTGGGGATAGAACCGGAGCCATCCCTTCCCGGTGTCCAATTCATCAATGAATTACAAGAGCGGGGCTGGCAGTTTTCCGAGGATCAAATTCAATTCCGCAATACGGTCGAGCTGGATTTGACCCTCTCGGAAGATGATTTGCTGGCCGCGATGAAATCGAAAACCCGCTATAATATTCGGCTGGCGGGGCGCAAGGGGATTGTGGTGCGGCCCGGTACGCCGGATGATTTTCCCGTTCTGGCAGAGATATACCGGGAAACGGCCGTGCGTGATGGGTTTGCCATACGGCCGTTAGCCTACTACCTCGACGCCTGGACTTCCTTTTATAATGATGGTCTGGGCCAGCCCCTCATCGCCGAGTACGAGGGAGAACCGGTGGCGGCCGTTTTCATTGTGCGCCTGGGTCAGAAAGCCATTTACATGTACGGCGCATCCACCCAAAAAGAGCGCAACCGGATGCCCAACTATTTGTTACAATGGGAAGCCATCCGTTGGGCCAAAGCGCAGGGCTGTACCGTCTACGATTTTTGGGGCGCGCCGGATGAGTTTACGGAAGATGACCGGCTGTGGGGGGTGTGGCGCTTTAAGGCTGGCTTTAACGGCCGTGTCGTTCATCACATCGGTGCCTGGGATTTTGTGGTACGGCCGTCACTCTACTGGCTATACACCACTGCGATGCCGAAATACTTAAATATGTTACGCAAGAAAACGTGATGCCTGAAGGTGTATCACATAAGGAGCAACCATGACCAGACAAATTGTCGTCCTCGATGGCGACCAGACTGGACAGGAACTATTGGAAGAAGCTTTGCGGGTGCTTAACCCGCACGTGATTCGCTACGATGTGGAATTTATCCGTTACGACCTCAGTCTGGAAAACCGGCGGGCCACCAACAACCAGGTGGTGTATGAAGCCGGGCGGGCTATTCGGGAACATCTCGTCGCTCTCAAAGCGGCCACCATCACGCCGGAACAGCAGGGAGATGTGGGCAGCCCCAACGCCATTTTGCGCGAGGAAATGGACGCGGATGTCATTTTGCGTATCGGCCGGCGTATTCCCGGCGTACGGCCTATTGCCGGGGTTTACTCTCCCATCAGCGTGGTGCGGATGGCGCGGGATGGCGCTTACGGGGCGGAAGAAGGGCGGGAGGGCGAACCGGGCAGCCTGGATGAATTTGCTTTCCGTACCGAGCGCATCAGCCGCCGCGTTTGCCGGGCTGTGGCCGAGTATGCCTTTCAACACGCCCGCAAAACCGGAGCCAAAGTGTTTGGCGGCCCCAAATTTACCGTCAGCCCCGTTTACGAAGGCATGTTCAAGGAAGAACTGGACGCCGCCGCTCAACGCTATCCCGACGTGCGTTACGAACCGCAGTTGATTGACGCCACGTTTGCCCTGCTCCTGGCCACGACCGGCGAACCACTGGTCATCCCCAGCCTGAATCGGGATGGTGATCTACTGTCGGACATGGTGCTGCAAATGTTTGGTTCCATCGCCGGGTCGGAATCCATGGTTATTTCCATTGGCGCGGACGGCGAACTGGCCTGTTTGATGGCCGAAGCACCGCATGGCACGGCACCCTCCTTGCAAGGATTGAACCGGGCCAACCCCATGGCGATGATTCTGGCGGCCGCCGGGATGCTCTCCCATCTGAAGGAGCAGGAGGCCAAACGGGCCAGCCGGGCTATCTATGAAGCGACGCTGGAAACCGTTTACGATGGTATCAAAACGGCCGATATTGGCGGCACAGCCAGTATGGATGAATTCACTAATGAGGTGATTCGCCGGGTGAAGGCGAAGTTGGAAGTGTGGTCGGCGCTGGGGTAATGGATCAACCACGGATTGGCTTAGATTATTTATCCATGGAAATCTGTGAGTCTACTGAAAAAACTAACCGCAGAGGCGCGGAGGGCGCAAAGAATTTAGAGTCTCCCAGAGAAAAATCTCTGCGTTCTCTGCGCCTCTGCGGTGAAATCAACCTTTCTTCAGTAAAGCCATCTGTGGTTCAGTCCATGCCCGATAAATTGCCAGCCATTCGTCCAGGGTGAGGGTTTGGGCGCGGCGACGGCCGTCCACTCCCGCAGCTACTAATACGGCCGTAACCTCTTCCTTACTCAAGCCCAACTGACGTAAATTATTCTTCAACTGCTTGCGCTTCTGGCTGAATCCGGCCTTGACCAGACGGAAAAAGGCGGCTTCTTCGTTCAGGGGCAACGGCCGTTCCTCATACAAATCCAGACGAATAACGGCTGAATCCACATCGGGGCGGGGCCAAAAGGCGCCGGCTTTAATGGTGGTAATGCGCTGCACACGGCCGTAAAATTGGGTACTGACGGCGAGGAGGGACATGTTGGGGGGGACGGCCGTTATCCGGGCCGCCACCTCTTTTTGCACTGTCATTACCATGAGCAGCGGCTTGTGGGCAGCGGACAGGAGATGGCGCAGAATGGCTCCGGTGATGTAGTAGGGCACGTTGGCCACGACTTTGTACGGCCGGGCAAATAACTGCGCCGGGCCCTGCTCCAGAATATCCCCGTGAATCAGGGTCACGTTGTCATAGGCGGCTAATTCCACTTCTAAAATGGGGAGGAAACGGCCGTCCAGTTCCACCGCCACCACCCGATCCGCCTTTTGCGCCAGTAGCCGGGTCAACGCCCCCAGCCCCGGCCCGATTTCCAGTACTTCATCCCCCACCTGCAAATCGGCCGCCGCCACAATCCGCGCCAACACATTCTCATCAAAGAGAAAATTTTGCCCCAGACTTTTTTTTGGTTCCAGATTGTAACTTTGCAGGAGATATTTGGGGTGCATAGAAGAATTAGAGATTGGAGATTGGAGATTGAAGATTAGCCGGTTGGAAACTGGCTGACCGTTTGGCCGGTTTCTTTTGGTCGGCTAATGTGTTCCTTTCCCAGAAAACACCTTCGTGATAGCCTTGAATATCGGGATTTAGCTCTGCTTGCAGGAGGCGTTTTTCCGCCAGGCAACAGTAATCTTCATCTATTTCCACGCCGATGTAGTGACGTTTGAGCTTTTTGGCCACAACTGACGTTGTACCGGAACCCAGAAATGGATCAAAAACAACGTTGCCTTCTGAGGAACTGGCTAAAATTATTTTGGCCAGCAGTTTTTCCGGTTTTTGGGTGGGGTGGTCTGTGTTTTCCGGCATGGACCAAAACGGTATAGTCAGGTCGGTCCAGAGGTTTGAAGGATAGGTCTGACGAAAACGGCCGTACTCCGTTTCTTGCCAATCTTTAGGAGACCCTTTTTCAGTATATGGCGCCATAACTTTCCTTTTTAATTTAACCGCATCTACGTTGAATGTATAATTTTGTGACATGGTACAAAACCAGATGTCTTCGGAACTGTTTTTCCAGTTAGCTTTTGCGCCGCGCCCCTTTTCCCGCTCCCAGGTGATTCGGTTCCTGATGATAAAATATTTTTCTAGGATTCTGTGAATGGCAGAGGAAGATCGCCAATCGCCGCAGATGTAGAGGGAAGCTGTTGGTTTCAGAAGGCGTGGCAGTTTGGCAATCCAGCTTTCCAGCCATTCTTCGTATTGGTCGAGAGGTAATTCAGAGAAGGTACGGCCGTTAAAGGATTTGCTTAAATTATAAGGCGGATCCGCAAACAGCAAATCTATTGATTGGGCTGGTAGATAATCCAGAACTGCAAAAATATTTTGACAGATTGTTTTATCTATTACTTCATCAAGCGTAACAGAATCATTCAAATGCAGAAGCTGCGTCTTGAATAATTCTTTCTCCGTATCTGTCAGGGTTATCGTTCTGTTTCGAGGTGCTCTTTTTTTC
>JAJRTP010000468.1 GCA_024278255.1 Chloroflexota bacterium
ATGATGTTTCCAGGCGTATCAACCGCGCCCTGTTTTTGGCGGCAGTGGGGGCGGGGTTTGTGGCTTTGCTATTGGGGGTGTTATTGTCGCGGACGTTGACACGGCCGTTGCAGGAAATAACCGCCGCCACCCAAAAAGTAGCCGCAGGCGACCTGTCCCAGCAGGTACCGGTGCGTTCCCGCGACGAATTGGGCCAACTGGCCGCCTCCTTCAACCAGATGAGCCAGCAGTTGACCCGCTCCCGCGATATGCGCCGCCAGATGACGGCCGATATTGCCCACGATTTACGCACCCCTCTCAGCCTGATTCTGGGCCATACCGAAGCCCTGCGTGATGGCGTTCTGCCGCCATCCCAGGAAACATTTGACGTGCTGCATGACGAAGCCAAACGGCTGGACAGACTGGTGGCCGATTTGCGCACCCTGTCGCTGGCAGATGCCGGGGAACTGTCGGTAGCAGTGCGGCCGGTGGCACCGCAGCTTTTGTTGGAACGGGCCATCATCACCCACACATCCCGCGCCGGGAAGAAGCACATCACCCTGACGCTGGAAACAGAACCGAATTTGCCGGAGGTGTTGGTTGATCCGGATCGGATGGGGCAGGTGTTGGATAATCTGGTGGAGAATGGGATACGGTACACGCCGGAAAACGGCCGTATCACTCTCTCTGTTTCGCGTAGTGAATATGGCGTGCGTCTGCAAGTGCAAGACACCGGCCCTGGCTTGTCGCCTGAAGAGGCAACTCACGTCTTTGACCGCTTCTACCGGGGGGACAAGGCCCGGCAGCGGCAGGAGGATGGCGGTTCCGGTTTGGGTTTGGCCATTGCCCGCTCATTGGTATTAGCCCAGAACGGCCGTATCCGGGCCGAATCTCAACCGGGGGAAGGAGCGACGTTTATTGTGGAATTACCGGCAGCAGATGGGAAAGAATGAGAGTTGTCTGGCAAAATTATGTATGGTACAGTGTCAGAACCGTCGGCATTCTGTAAAATAGAGGTAATTATGAGCGAGTTAACAATTTCTCTGGATGATGTAAAAATCTATTACGATAATCAGGGACAGGCGTCAGAAGTCTTGATGAGTTATGAAACTTTCCTGAAAATAAGTTCTCTGATCCAGGAGCAGTTGTCTGCCACTGAGCAAAGTTACTTTTGGACTGAATCCTGGCAATCCCGAATCCGGGAAGCCGAAGCCGATATTCAGGCAGGACGTGTCCGGCAAGCAACCGGGCAAACGCTCGATACAGTCCTGGAATGGCTGGATGAGTGACGTACAAATAATTCTGGCCGAGAGAGTGAAGAAAGATTACAAACAGCTTCCTTTATCTGTGCAGAAGAAATTTAAGAAACAGTTGCGTTTCCTTGTTCAGAATCCCCGGCATCCTTCTCTGCAAATCCATCGCATTCGCGGTACTGACTACTGGGAATTTTACGTTGATAAAGCGCATCGGTGTGTTTTCCGGCAAGATGGCTCTGTGTATTATTTGCTGGCAACCGGCCCCCATAAAGTCATAGACGAGTTTGCCCGAAAATAACTTTGGCAAATCAATCTCCAATCACGTCAACAATTCTGGCGGCAGAAAATCAGCCCGGTTAAGATAAGTCAAACTCACGTGATCGTCGTTAAAATCAATGCGGGTAATGGATGTGTTGAAAACCTTGAACCAGATTGGCATCTCCCCGCCAAAGTCAACTTTCGTGCGCCAGAAATCCAGCAAAACTGAGAAGAAAGCGTAGTAAAAACCGCCGTGGGTGACGATGGCTACCCGGTCGTCGCTGTCGCCGTGGCGGGCGTACAGTTCATCCAGAAAGCGCTGCGCCCGGCCTGGCATTTCTTCCCAGGTTTCTACAGGGCGGTTCCACCAGCCATCTTCACCTAACTCGTCCGGCAGATGCAGTTCCGGGTGGTGTTGGGCAAAGAAGGCGCGGTTGGGGCCAGGTAGACCGATTCGCTCGCCGGCGGCGTTCTTTTCGTAAATGCCGCCGCCTTCGTGGATGACGGGCCAGGCGATGAGGGGCAGGTCGAGGGCTTGGCTCAGGTAGGTTCCGGTTTGCACGGCGCGGCGCATCAGGCTGCAATAGAGGTGGGTCAGGTGGAAGCCTTGATGGTTGTAGGGGTCGTCGGGGGTGACGGCCGTATCCACATCAGCCTGTTGGATATACTCAGCTACCAGCCGGGCTTGTTGGTGGCCGATTTCCGTGAGAGCCGGGTCGGGTACACGGCCGTTGTCCTGCCCCGTGCTGGCCCAAATAGCGTTATTTTCCGATTGCGCGTGACGAATTATGTAAAGTTGCATATAGGTTTCCTTCTTTCGGTGACAATAATGGGCGAATTATAGCGGAGATTGCCAAATTGACCGACGCGCTTAATCTGGGCATAAGATTGGCTGAGGTTGGGATAAGGACAGGACTGGTTCGATTTGTTACGGTTGGGGGAGATATTTCTGTGAGGTGAAATCAATGATGCGCACAAAGTTATCCCTGGTACTTTATATCTTGTTGTTTTCTCAGGGTGTGGCTACGGCCGTACAAGCCCAGACCGAGGAAACGGCCGTTGTCGTCCGCGTGGTGGATGGCGACACAATTATTGTCAATCTGAATGGTACGGAGGAGCCGCTGCGGTATATCGGCATGGATACGCCGGAAACAGATGAACCGTACTTTGACCAGGCCACGGAAGCCAACAGCCTGTTGGTAGCCGGGCAGACGGTGCGGTTGGTCAAGGATGTGTCGGATCGGGATAGATACGGCCGTCTCCTGCATTACGTTTATTTGCCGGATGGCACGTTTGTCAATGCAGAATTGGTGCGGCAGGGCTGGGCGCGGGCGGCGGCTTATCCGCCAGACACAGCCCACGCAGACGAGTTTGCCCAACTGGAAGCGGAAGCCTATGCGGCCCGATTGGGCATCTGGCAAAATATGGTCTTCCTGCCGCTTTTGGTGAATGGGGGTGGGGTTACGGCCGTGCCGCCGACAGACATCCAAATAGGCATCAGCACCATTTTCTATGATGGCCTTGTGCCGCAGGTGGAGAGTGATGAATATGCTGTGATTGAGAATTGGGGGGATACGGCCGTGAGTCTCACAGGTTGGCGGCTCAATACCGGGGACGAAGGGCAGGATTTCTACTTTCCCGACTATCTTTTGCCAGCGGGAGAAAGTTGCGCTGTTTACACCGATGAAATTCACCCGGGATGTGGCTTTTCCTTTCGTTCCAGCCGTGCTTTGTGGGCCAATGCCGGTGATTGTGGTTATCTCTATGATGGCAACGGCCGTCTGGTAGATGAATATTGTTATGCGGGAGATTAGCTCTGCTGCCGGTAGCAAGGTTGGCAGTTCCGGTGGGCTTGCTTATACTTCCGGCAAAATTCCTGGCAGGTAATTTATGCGACTGAAAGCAATTCTCACTCTAAAATGCCCTCATTGTTTGCAGGGGAAGGTTTATCGCGGCTTTTTCAGGATGAACTCGTCATGCCCGCACTGCGGCATTGTGTATGAACGAGAGCAGGGCTATTTTATGATGGCGGTATTCGTGGGGTATGTGATGGGGTTTGTCATTGCCGTTTTGGCTGGGATTGGCCTGTACCTGACCGTAAAGCCGGACGCCATTGGTTATCTGTTGGGCGCGTCGGCCGTCGTTTTCCTCTCCATCCCCCTCATCTTCCATTACGCCCGCGTCATCTGGATGCACATTGACGAACTGCTGGACCCGCGCAAGCCAGAGGAGCTGGAAGCGGCCCGCGAGAATCGAAAGGCGTGATGCGCAATTGTTTCCGCTCACGCATCACGCTTTTCGATGTACAACTTACTTGACAATCAACGGCAGGAAAACCTGGTATTCGTAAGTCAGCGTCCACAACTCGCCGCCGTAAACGTCGTGGTCGGCCGTCAGGAAGGCGCGACCGTTCACCGCCACAATGTTATACGGGTATGAATCGCCGTTTGGATTGATATCTGCCAGAAGATAAGTTCCCGCTTCTGTGCCGTCGGAAAACCACAATTCTTCGCCAACAGTGTAGTTAGACGTAGCTGAGAACAGGATAGCGTTGCCCGCCAACGGGGTGATATTGTCTGGATAAGAATCGTTGCTGGGGTCAATATCCTTGACCAGGTACGTACCCGCTTCTGTGCCATCGCTGGCCCACAATTCAGAGCCGGCTACATCGTCGTCTGCTTCAAAATAGAGCAGGGATTCAGCGGCGGTCAGATTACTTGGATAAGAGCCGCTGCCGCCTGGATCAATGTCCTTGACCAACTGCGTGCCAGCGACCGTGCCGTCTGTCACCCATAGTTCCTTACCCGAAGTGCCATCATTGGCGGCAAAGTAAAGCAATCCATTAAAGGGGGTCAGCTCTCCTGGCGAGCTACCGCTGCTGCCGCTGCGTAAGTCGGTTATCATCATCGTGCCGGCGGCCGTGCCATCAGAAACCCATACCTCTTCGCCGTTTACGCCGTCATCGGCGGTGAAGTACAGGCTGCCGCCGACGGCCGTCAGATTGGCCACATTGGAAGGAGCGGCCGTGCCGTCAATGTCCTTCACCAGTTGGGTAACGCTGCCATCCGTCATCCACAACTCTTCGCCAACAACGCCATCGTCGGCGGTGAAGAACATGACCCCGCCGGCCGCCGTCAGATTGGCGGGGCCGCTGCCGGACGCGCCATTCTGCACGTCGGCGAAAAGCGTTGTGCCCCCGCTCGTGCCATCGCTGCGCCACAATTCAAAGCCGTTATCCACGTTGTCGGCGGCAAAGTAGACGTAGCCGCCGAAAGCGGTCAATTCAAACGGATCGGAATTGCAGGCGCCGCTGCAAATATCTTTCAGCAAGGTTGTGCCGGCCGTTGTGCCATCGGTAATCCACAATTCCGCGCCATTGCTGCCATCGATATCCCAAATGAATTTTGTCCAATCCACCAGGCCTTTCACATCGGTGGTCACGCTGGCGAGGGTATCGAAGTTAGTGCCGGTAATGCTTAAGGCATTGCCGGCTAAATTATACAATGCCGAGGTGTACGTTGCAGTGGGTATCGCGTTATCCACTGGCACATTGACCGAGGTGGCCGGGGCCACACTGTCACCACTGCCG
>JAJRTP010000469.1 GCA_024278255.1 Chloroflexota bacterium
CGAAAAAGCCCTCGGCCCCGACCATCCTGACGTCGCCAGAGACCTCAACAATCTGGGCCAACTCCTGCAAACCACCGGCGATTTGGCCGCCGCACGGCCGTATCTGGAACGCGCCCTCGCCATTGACGAAGCAGCCCTCGGCCCCGACCATCCTAACGTCGCCAGAGACCTCAACAATCTGGGCACACTCCTGCAAGCCACCGGCGATTTGGCCGCCGCACGGCCGTATTACGAACGCGCCCTCCTCATTGACGAAAAAACCCTCGGCCCCCACCATCCTAACGTCGCCAGAGACCTCAACAATCTGGGACTGCTCCTGCAAGACACCGGCGATTTGGCCGCCGCACGGCCGTATATGGAACGCGCCCTGACCATTTTCGAAAAAGCCCTCGGCCCCGACCATCCCCACGTTGCCGCCGCCAACAACAATCTGGGCACACTCCTGCAAGCCACCGGCGATTTGGCCGCCGCACGGCCGTACATGGAACGCGCCCTGAGCATTTTTGAAAAGAATCTAGGCAAAGACCATCCCAACGTTGCCACACTCCTTAACAATCTGGGCCAACTCCTGCAAGCCACCGGCGATTTGGCCGCCGCACGGCCGTATATGGAACGCGCCCTGGCCATTGATGAAGCGGCCTTCGGCCCCGACCATCCCAACGTCGCCACGTTAAACAACAATCTGGGCGGACTCCTGAAAGCCACCGGCGATTTCGCCGCCGCACGGCCGTATATGGAACGCGCCCTGCAAATTTGGGAAAAAGCCCTCGGCCCCGACCATCCCCACGTTGCCACCGCCAACAACAATCTGGGCACGCTCCTGCAAGACACCGGCGATTTGGCTGCCGCACGGCCGTATTATGAACGCGCCTTGGCCATTTCCGAAAAAGCCCTCGGCCCCGACCATCCTGACGTCGCCAGAGACCTCAACAATCTGGGCCAACTCCTGCAAGCGACCGGCGATTTGGCCGCCGCACGGCCGTATCTGGAACGCGCCTTGGCCATCCGCCAAAAAGCACTCGGCTCCGACCATCCCGATACAGCTACAAGCATCTGGTGGATGGGTGTTTTGGCGCAGGAAGACAACGATCTGGAAACAGCCCGTGCTTGTTACCAGCGTGCCCTGGACATCTTCACGGAAAAATTAGGGCCGGATCATCCTCAAACAAAAGGCGTCCGCAGTTTTCTGCAATCCTTGTAGGGGCAGGACAGGCGGGGTAACAAGCCCGGCCCAGCCCCCGCATCTTTTCTCCCGCCTGTCTTGCCCCAAAACACGGCCCTAACCGGGGCGAGACGGCGCGGAATGACGTTGTTTTGTTTGCCCACGGCCATCCCGCGCCGTCCCGCCCCTACGAAACCTGTTGTAAATTTTCCACCTGGCGTAGGGGCGAACCCAAGTGTTCGACCTCACGTGTTCACCCCAAATGGGCAGACACGCGGGTCTGCCCCTACCATCCCTCCCCATCATATAAGGTTCGCTTAAGGTTCAGCGAAGGTTGCGTTAAAGCCAACGGCCGTCCCCTTCTGCTATCCTGCTACAGATGAAGACCGATCACGTCTTCAGGCAACATGCAGGAGAAACCTATGACGAAAAAATTGTGGCTACCGTACCTGCTCATCCTGGCTTTGCTGGGGGCGGGCACGGCCGTCGCTCAATCAGAGGGTACGGCCGTGTGGCAAATTCCGCCCGGCGACTACACCGTGGGCGACCCGATCCCCCTCACCCTGAACGTCATCCATCCGGCGGGAACCGAAGTGTTGTTCCCCCAACTGCCGGAAGAATGGGGCGATTTTGTCGTTCTGGGGCAGGATGCGCCCGTCACCACGCCAAACGAGGACGGTACTTTAACAACCAGCCAAACGATTGACGCCCGGCTTTTTGCTCCCGGCAATTTTGAGACGCCGCCCGTCAACATCACCCTCAGCGACGCCAACGGCAATATCAGTGAGATAGCGGTAGCGCCAACCACCGTGCCCATCGCTTCCGTCCTCACAGAAGGGGATACGGAACTGCGGGACATCAAACCGCAGGCGGAACTGCCGCTCATGCCCGTCTGGGTGTGGGCGCTGGCCGGATTGGCCCTGGCCGGGTTGGTCGGCTTTGTCATTTACCGTAAGCGTAAAGCGCCCCAACCAATTGTAGACAACCGTCTGCCGCACGAAAAAGCGCTGGACGAACTGGAACGCATCAAAGGGTTGGGACTGCCGGAAGACGGCCGTTACCAGGAACATTACACCCTCGTATCCGACACGATGCGCAGCTACGTGGAGCAAACCTACCAGGTGGAAGCGATGGAACGCACCACCAGCGAACTGCGCCGCGAACTGAGAAACAGCGCCATGCCGGAAAACGCCGCCCGCGGCTTCCTGCATCTGCTCGACGAGAGCGATATGGTCAAATTTGCCAACGTCACGCCGCGCCAGGCAGACGCTTACCAGCTTGTCGCCCTGGCCGAACAAATCGTAGAAATCACCCAACCGGTAGAAGAAGACAGTGTTCAGTTTTCAAATAACGGCGCGCAAAAAACGCCGGCGCAATCCAATTTACGCAATACGTAATACGCACTACGCACGAGGTAATTATGACCAGTTTTCAATTTGAAGCACCCCGCATTTTAAACCTGCTTATCCTGCTGCCCCTGCTGGGCCTTCTGCTTTATTGGCTGCGGCAGCGGAACGGTGTGCCCACGTTTCGTTATTCGATGGCCGGATTTTCTGCCGGCTTAAAGCGCTCCTGGAAGATGAGTTTACGGCCGTTGCTGGCCCTGCTCCGACTGGGGGTGATGGCCCTCATTATCGTGGGTCTGGCCCGGCCGCAAATTGTACAGGGGCGGGAAATCATCCGTGGCGAAGGAGTAGACATTGCCCTGGCCCTGGACATCTCCGGCAGTATGGCCTCGCTGGATTTTGAACCGAGCAACCGGCTGGAAGCGGCCAAACAGGTCATCAGCGACTTTATTGCGGAACGGCCGTATGATAAGCTCGGTCTGGTCATCTTCAGCAACGAAGCATTCAGCCAAAGCCCGCTCACCCTGGATCACAACATGGTGCAGCGCTCTCTGGATCAGGTGGAACTGGCGACGGAACTGGGGCTGGAAGACGGCACAGCTATCGGTCTGGGTATCGCCAACGCGGCCAACATGCTCACCAACAGCAGCGCCCAAAGCAAGGTGGTCATCCTGCTTACTGATGGCGTGAACAACGCCGGGCAGATTGACCCGTTGACGGCCGCCGAAGCGGCCAAAGCGCTGGGCATCAAAGTCTACACCATCGGCGCGGCGCGGCCCGGCACCGTGCCTGTGCCGATGGACACCGCCTTCGGCACGCAAATCACCTATCAGGAAAGTGTCCTGGACGAAGCCACCTTGCAGCAAGTAGCCGACATCACCGGCGGCCGTTACTACCGGGCGCAGGACACAGAAGGCTTGCAGCAAATTTACGATGAAATTAACGAACTGGAAAAATCGCAGGTAGAAATTGAAGTTTTTAACCAGTACCAGGAATTGGCCCTCTGGCTCATCATTCCGGCCATACTGCTGATGCTGCTGGAAATCATTTTACGGAAAACAATTTTCAGGACGATTCCTTAAAGTGGCAAAGTACCTGCAACCTGCAACTCTGCAACCTGGCAACTTCACGAGGTAAAATTATGACATTTGCACACCCACAACTCTTAACAGCGCTTTTGCTCGTCCCCCTATTCGGCTTATTTGTCGTTTGGGCCAACAAGCGGCGCAAGGCCGCCCTGGACAAATTGGGCGACCGGCGGCTGATTGACCGTCTGAGCGACACGGTGAGCTGGAACGGCCGTCGCTGGCAGTTGCTCTTCTGGTTTATCGCCCTGACCATGCTCATCCTGGCGGCGGCCGGCCCGGAATGGGGCGAAGAAACCCGCGCCGTAGATCAGGAAGGCTTGCAGGTCATTGTCGCTCTGGACGTGTCCAACAGTATGCTGGCCGAAGACATCAAGCCCAGCCGTCTGGAACGGGCCAAACTGGAAATCCAGGATTTGATGACCAAGCTCAACGGCGACGAGGTCGGCCTGGTGCTGTTCTCTGGAGCCAGCTTCCTCCAATTTCCCCTGACTTCCGACTACGCCACAGCACAAAGCTACGTGCAAAGCGCCGATCCGGGCGATATTTCCCGTCCCGGCACGGTCATTGGCGACGCCATCCGCACAGCGGAGCGCGGCTTTGACCCCAGCCTGGAGAGCCAGAAGGTTCTCATCATTATGACGGACGGGGAAGATCACGAAACAGACCCGCTGATCGCCGCGCAGGAAGCGGCCGACGCCGGGATCATCATTTACACCATCGGTTTTGGCACGCCGGAAGGCTCGCCGGTACCGGAATATAACCAGTTTGGCGAGTTGATTGGCTACAAACAGGATGCGGACGGCAACGTGGTGATGTCCCGGCTGGATGAGGCGACGTTGCAGCAAATTGCCGAGGTGGGTGACGGCCGTTACTTGCCGGCTTCTGCGGACGGCCGTGAACTGGACCAACTGTTGACCGAGATTGACAAACTGCAAAAAGCGAAGCTGCAAAGCCGCTTTGAAACGACCAAAATTCAGCGCTTCCAACTATTCCTGGCCGTGGCTTTGGCCGCCCTGGTTATCGCCGAATTTATCCCGCAGCGCAAAAGCGTCCGGCCGGTTTTCAATCTGAACCGGTTTAAGCGGGCGGAGAAAGAAGCGCAGCCGGAATTGGTAATTGAGTAATTGGGACAATGATTACAACAGATTCAGGAAGAAACAGATGAGTCTACTGAAAAAAACTAACCGCAGAGGCGCGGAGGGCGCAAAGAATTTAGAGTCTCCCAGAGAAAAATCTCTGCGTTCTCTGCGCCTCTGCGGTGAAATCAATCTTTTTTCAGTAAAGCCACAGATAGTCACCAATTTGAGTTAATCTGTTCTTTTCTCCATCTGTTGTAATCCCGATTGGGATACTAATATGAAAACAACACACATCACACAACACGCATCACGCATCACATTTCTCCTCCTCATCGCCGTTTTGGTTCTGGCCGCGTGCAGCCCCAAAGCCAACAAACTGGTGGCTGAGGGCAACGACGATTACGCCCAGGCCGAATATCTGACGGCGCTGGAAGCGTACCAGAACGCGGCCATCGAGAACCCGGAACTGGCGGAACCGTATTACAACGCTGCCAACGCTCTCTATCGCGCCGGAGATTACGATGCCGCGCTGGAGCAGTTACAGCAAGCCCTGGTTTACGCCAACGCGGAACAGTTGGCCCAGGCCGGCTATTACAATCTGGGCAATGCCCTGTACAACAAGCAAGAACTGGAAACGGCCGTTAACGCCTATCGCCAGGCCCTGCTCCTCAATCCTGACGACGCCGACGCCAAATACAACCTGGAACTGGCTCTGCAAATGCAACAGCAGCAGCAAGAACAACAACAGCAAGAACAGGAAGAACAAGAGCAGGAACAGCAGGATCAGGAGCAGCAAGATCAAGAAGAGCAGGAACAGCAAGATCAGCAGCAGGATGAAGGCGATCAGGGCGAAGAACAAAACCAGGATCAGAACCAGAATCAGCAGCAAAACGACGAGGAAGGCGGCGGCGGCGAGGAAAACGCCGACAATGAGGATCAGTCCAAAGGGAACGAGGGCGAGGAAGGCGAAAAAGGCAACGACCAACCCGACGACCAGGAGAACCAGAGCGAAGGTCAGGACGGCGAAGGGGAGCAAAATGAAGATGAACAAAACGGCAACGCCGGGGCCGGTCAGCCCGCAGAGCAAAACCCGGACGGGACGCCTGTGGGACAAAATCCCGGCGATGTTGAAGGCCAACGACTGACGCGGGAACAAGCACTCCAACTTCTGGCAGCTATTGCCCAGGGGTCTGACACGTTGCAGGAACGGCTGGGGCAGATATTTGTTGTGCCTGACGGCCGTCCGCCGCAGCAGGATTGGTAGTGAATTATGAATTGTGAACGGTTAATTGTAAATTGTGAATGGTTATTCGGGGAAATATTATGAAGCGTAAATTGATACCGGCAGGAATTATCGCCCTACTTATTTTGGTAATGATGGTGTGGCCGGCGCTAGGGCAGTCGCCCATTACGGCCGAGGTAGACCGCACCAGCCTCAGCACAGACGAGACAGTGGCGCTGACCGTGCGCATCAACGGGACTACCGGCAATCCCACTGCGCCGGAACTGCCGCCACTGGATGGCTTCCAGGTGGTGGGCAGCAGCAGCGGCACCCAAATCCGGGTGGTCAACGGCGCGTTTAGCTCCAGCGCCACTTACACTTACCATCTGCGCCCCATCGAGACGGGCGACTTGGTCATCCCGTCCATCAGCGTCACCCTTAACGGGCAAACTTACAGCACTGATCCTATCACCATTCAGGTGACGCAGGGAAATGCGCCGGTGCAATCCGGGCCAGTTCAAGGTGAACCGCAAGCGGCGCCCGCCGAATTGAACGGGCAGGATATGTACGTGGAGGCATTTGTAGATAATGAGACACCTTATCAGGGTGAACAAATCACCTACACCTTCCGTTTTTACAACGCAGTCAGCCTGGGCAATCCGGCCAACTACGAGCCGCCCTCTTTTACCGGCTTCTGGAGCGACACGGAACCGGAGCAGGTGCAGTACAACACGGAGGCTGGCGGCCGAATTTATAACGTGAACGAAGTGCGCACCATCCTCTTCCCCACAGTAGCCGGGGAAATCATTATCGAACCGACACGCCTGGAAGTGCCCGGCGGCTTCTTTACCCGCGGGGCCAATTTGATGACCCGACCGGTAACGGTAGACGTGCAGCCCTTGCCGCCCAACGCCCCGGCCGATTTTACGGGTGCGGTAGGCCAATACCAGATTGACGCCACGGTTGACCTGACGGAAACACGGGTAAATGAACCAGTGACGTGGCAGGTGCGTGTGGGCGGCTATGGCAACATTGACACCCTGCCGGAACCGATCTGGCCGGAAACCCCCGGCTGGCGGGATTTTGACAGTACATCTACGATCAACACGCAGGTGCAGGACGGCCGTATCAGCGGCAGCCAGGTTTACGAAAAACTGCTCATCCCTACCGAAGCGGGGCAGCTAACCCTCCCGGCAGTCAACTACACCTATTTTGACCCGGAGCAGGCCCAATACCTCACTGTTTCCACCAATCCGATTATGATCAACGTGGCTCCTGGCGCCAATGGGGAAACAGCCATGTTTAACCCGGATGATACGCCCACAGTTGGGGCGGGCGGGGAAGAGACGGTGATGGAAACGGCCGTCGCCCTGAAGGCCATCAAACCCTTGGCCGAAGGGAAAATCAGCCAGCCCGTCACCCAAATACCAATCTACTGGCTGCTCTGGCTGGTTCCGGTTTTCGGTGTGGCGCTGCATTACGGCTGGCAAAAACGGCAGGTGTACCGGCAGCAAAACAGCGCCCTCATCCGCAGCCAGCAAGCTCAGAAGAAGGCGAACAAGGCGATCAAACAGGCGCAAAAGCAGGGCAGCGATCCCTACGCCAGCGCCTCCCAGATTTTGCTGACGTACCTGACGGAAAAGCTGAACCAACCGGTGCAGGGGCTGACGCAAAAGGAATTGACGGTGCTGCTCACGGACGAAGGTGTGGCTACGGCCGTGGCCCAAAAAGCCATCGACATCCTCACCACCTGCGAAATGGGCCGCTACGCTCCGGTGCAGGACAGCCATTTGCAAAGTGATAATTTGCTGGATTATACAAAGCAGGTAATCGGCGAGTTGGAAAAGGAATTGTAATGTGGTAATTGGGTAAAATATTAATTACCCAATTACCTCTTCTTGAGGCAAACATGAAACAAAAAACTGCACTTTTTACGATTATTCTCATGGCGCTGGTTTTTGGCGTGGGCGTGGCCTGGGCACAGTCGGCGCAGGCGGAGTTTGAGACGGGCGATGTGGCGAACCAGTTGTATGAAAACGGCCGTTACGCCGCAGCCACCCAGGCCTACGAGCAGCTCATTGCCCGGGGGATGGCCAACAGCGCCGTTTACTACAATTTGGGCAACGCCTACATGCAGCAAGGGGAAATCGGCCAGGCCATCCTCAACTACAAACGCGCCCAGGCGTTGGCCCCGCGTGACCCGGACATTGCCGCCAACCTGGCCCTGGCCCGCGCTCAAACGGTAGACCGCTTCGATGGCGGCGCGCCGGATGATTTGGTGGGGATTTTTAATACGGCCGTGCAGGCCAACCTCACCTTCAACCAACTGGCCCTGCTGGCGTTGGGTTTGTGGTTTGCTTTGGGGATTGGGATTATTGTGTACCGGCAGATGCGCGGTGGTCGTGGTAAAACGGCCGTTGCTCTGGCCACAGCCCTGACCGGCGTACTTTTTGTCATTTCCGCCTTCTCCCTGGGCAGCCGTATTTACGACGCCAACAATTTCCCTCCGGCCGTCATCGTCGCCGAAGAAGTTAACGTGACCAGCGGCCCTGGCGAGCAGTACACCGTCCAGTTCGCCTTGCACGATGGCGCGGAAGTGGGCCTGCTGGAAACGCGCGGCCAATGGGCCAAACTAGCCCTCCCCGGCGGCGAAACGACCGGCTGGGTTCCCGCCAGTGCAGTAGAATCGCTCAACTGACTGTGGTAATTATTCTTCTACAGTTACAACGTATCCTGGCGCATTTAAGGTAACCATAAATTGATTCAAAACATCGCGGCCCACAATAACATCATCTTGCTGTGTCCCAACAACATCTACAAAGAAAGGACGGTGTTCGGCAATTTGCAAGGCAACCTTGTACAAATTCACCCGATACCGGCCACCGGCAGCTTCCCTCAACCAGCCGGTCAATCCCTGACGCGCTTGCAATTGTCGCAAAACAGGCAATGGGATTTGGGTAGCATCAGCGCCGGAATCTACAATAGCCGTTAAAGGAAAAATCGTCCCGCCAATTCGCCGAGCAACCTGAATGGTAATAACCGGCATGGCCGGATTGTAACTGGAATCGTAATCGTGACTATGAATGAGAGTCATGGAATTTCCGGTGTAAAGCGGGGTGAACGAAGAACGATCTCTTTTTCAGGCACATCTTCAATACGAGTCATCCAGACAAATTTATCCGGGTATAGATCATCAATGCGGGCAAATAGAGCAGCCTCATCGCTATCGAAGTCAACAAGCTCTCCATTGCAAATAGCAACATATTGTCCCGCATGCGTCTTTTGCAGATCAGGATACATGCGCAAATAAGCAGCGCGTTCCTGCTCCACTGCCGGGTCTGGTTCTGCCGGCGGAATAGTCAAATTGTCCAAAAGCGGCATTGCATCGTTCAGGTATTCGGAAATAACCGTATCAATATCTTGTTGACGCAATTTGGCCCAACGCTCGATATGATTATAAGTAGATTGGGAAAGAGATATAGTTATATTCATATTCATGCTTGCAACCTCCAGATACAATAGCATTGACCTCAATTATAGCATATTATTGAACCTGGAAATTTCTGGATGTTAATGAACAAGAGCAGGAGAGGTGGGCATGGCCCAAGAGAAGCCTATGAAAATTATATCTTTAACGGAATTAGCGGAGGAGCCGGTTTCGCACAACCCGGAGATTAAGAAAAAGGTGATGCTGCGTCAGGGAGATTTGCCACACATCACCAACTTTTCGCAAGCTGTTTTTGCGCCGGGGCAAACGGCCGTACCCCATTCCCACCCCGATATGGCCGAAGTTTTCCTGGTAGAATCCGGCAGCGGGATCATCACCATTGACGGCACAGTTTACCCTCTGGAACCGGGAACCTGCGTCGCCATCCAGCCAAGTGAACGGCACGAATTGAGCAATACCGGCGCAGCGCCATTAGTCCTCACCTATTTCGGAGTGATTGTTTAACGTACTCCACAATATCCTCCAAATCTGTCACACAATTGAACAGAAACAATAATGCTTTTTGCCCGGAGACAGGTATGTTGTGCCAAATTGGCACACCCGCTATTTTGATAAAGGGTTGACAATGCTCTCTCACTTCAAGTATATTTAGGCATATCTAAATTTATATTTTGAAAAACTTGTGGAGTAAACGTATGAATACCAAAAATAAGAGCGGCGTTTCCCGCCGCCAATTTCTCAAAGCGGGCGGCGCTGGCGTGGCCGGACTCGCCGGGCTGGCCGGTTTAACGAACCTGAGCTTCCCCCCCCACTGTGCAGGCTCATGGTGATGAAGAGGCCGATCATGGCGCGCCGGGCACAGTGGGCGAGGTGGATTATGCAGCCAATGGCTTTGACCCCCATGAAATACGGAAGGAATTGGTATTGCTGCGCCGCTGACGCGGTTGAAGGAACGGCCGTCTCTCCTCACCTTCTTCTTGCTGGCCATCCTGGCCGGCGCGCCGGCTATGTTGGGCACCTGGATTGGCGGATTTGCCTTCAACCCTTTCCTGGCCGTTCTCTTCCTCAGTCTGGGAGCCGGGGCCATCCTGCAAGTGATTGTGGAAGTGGGCAAGATGTTGGTGAATGACAGCAGGGGGATGGGAGAGACGGCCGTATCCTGGCTCAACTTTGCCGGACTGACGGCCGGTATCCTCATCATGTACCTGACCGCTTTTCTGGTTAAGTTTTAAGGAATGATCCAGCCGGTCGTTGATGCGTTAGTCTCTTTGATCGGTGTTTGAAGAAACGGCCGTAACTTGTGAGTTACGGCCGTTTTCATCAAGTGAAAAGCATATTGACCACGCCCATGTAATCTAGACGCAGGTTGTTAAGAACGAGGGTGCGGCTCTCCAGTTCATTCCCGAAATATTTCTTCGATTTCCTGAAGCAAAAACGGTAAATTGGGCCTGGTAAACGAAAGCCCTGGTGCAGGAATACGGTTACGCTTGATATTGGGATGAATATGTTTGTGATGAGGATGGGTCGGGGCTAATGAAGGATCGTCAGGATGTGGCTGCGAATCGTACCAGTATTGTTTTTCGTTACCACGCCACACTTCATATTGGACTTTTGACAAAACACTTAACATAAATCGTGATTTTGAAAATCTCTACTCGACTACAAATCCTTTTTCACGACAAATGCGTGAATTAACTTGGGGTTTGGGCGGTTAAAATATTTTGCCCGAACC
>JAJRTP010000470.1 GCA_024278255.1 Chloroflexota bacterium
CCCCCATGGTTAACGCCAACCTAAACAATGTTAAATTTCCCTTAAATCTCAAAATTGCCGTTGATTCGCCCCGCTGACTGTGCCACAATCAACTCGATGGCTTCTTAAAAGAAGAAACCATTCATTTTTCACTATATCTTCGGGAGAACTAAATCATGGCAACCAATGATAAACCGCAGCGTAAAAGAAAAATCGGCCGTATTATCCTGGGGCTTTTACTTCTGGGGGTTCTTTTAATTCCAGTCTTCACTGTCACCGGCATGCAGATGGAAAACAACGACGCCTTTTGTACAAGCTGCCACACGGAACCGGAAATGACCTTTTATAATCGCACCCAGGCAGCCACGGCCGTTGATCTTTCCAGCTTTCACGCCGGGGAAGAGACACGCTGCATTGACTGCCATTCAGGTGAAGGGTTAAACGGCCGTCTCCACGCTATGGCCTTGGGCGGCGGCGACGCCCTCAAATTCGTCAGGGGCAATTTCCCCCAGCCGTCCCCCCTGACACAGCCCATCTCTGACGAAAACTGTCTCAAATGCCATCAGGAAACGGCCGTCAGCAGCCGGCAAAACAGCCATTACCACGTATTGTTAGCCGAATGGCAAAAAGCAGACCCCGGCGCGGCTGCCTGCGTAGACTGCCATCAAAGCCACAGCACAGACGGCGAGGAACGCCTCCTCTTCCTGAATAAAGACCATACCACCACACTCTGTAAAGAATGCCACGCCTTTGCCGGCGAAGGCCCTACCGGATAATATGACCACGATTCTGCTCGTTGACGACGAAAAAATGATTACTGGCCCTCTGGCCCGCAGCCTGCGCGAAGCTGGTTACCAGGTATTGGTAGCTAATAACGGCCGTGACGGACTCAGCTTGGCCCTGGAAAAAGAACCCGACGTCGTCGTCCTGGACATTCTGATGCCGGAGATGGACGGCTGGGAAGTGTGCCGCCGCCTGCGCGCTCACAGCGGCGTCCCCATTCTCATGCTCACCGCGTTGGGAGACGAGGTAGACCGCATTCTGGGCCTGGAACTGGGCGCCGACGATTATCTGACTAAACCGTTCAGCACCCGCGAACTAAAAGCCAGAATCCGGGCCATGCTGCGCCGCGTGGAACTGGACCGGGCCGGGGCCGCCAAACCACAGGAATTTGCCATTGGCGACATTCGCCTGAACCGGGAAAGCCACCAAGCCTATAAAGGAAACAACCCGTTAAATCTGCGCAATAAGGAATTTGAACTGCTTACCCTGTTAATGAGCCACGCCGGAGAAGTCGTTACCCGCGCCGAACTATTTGATAAAATCTGGGGTACCGACTGGCTGGGCGACACCCGCACTCTCGACGTTCACATCCGCTGGCTGCGGGAAAAGATAGAAGACGATCCCGGCCAGCCCCGCTACATCCAAACCGTGCGCGGCGTCGGCTACCGCTTCGCCCCACCGGGAGAAACCCAATCGCCATGAAAACCTGGAAGCTACGCACTCGTTTTGTCGTCACCTTTGCCGGTCTGATTGTGCTGGGCTTTGCCGGGCTGGCCCTCATTGCCGGGCAGCAAATCTCCCAGGGAGCCACGGAAGATTTTGAACGCAGTATGGAGCAGCAGGCTTCCCTGGTGGCCCGCGGCCTGAAGGAAGATTTGGAACATTTTCACGAAGGCGAACTGCACCAAACAACACTGGAAAGCACATTGGCCGATTACGCCAGCCGCACCAATACCCGCATCACGCTTATTGATACGACCGGCCGGGCCTGGTTAGACAGTTCCGGTTCACCTCCCGACGAAAACCAGCGCGACTACCCGGAAGTGGCGGCTGCGCTGGAAAACCGGATCATTTATGACGTGCGGCCTGATTCGGCGGGAGGGACGGCCGTTTATGCCGCCGCTGCCGTCAGTGAAGATGGGCAAGCATTGAGTATTGTGCAAATTTCCACGCCGCTGACCCATGCGCGGGGTGTGGTGCTGGAACGGTGGCTGACGTTGGGCGGCGGGGTGGTTTTACTCACGGCCGTAGCCATCATAGCCGCTTTGTGGTTATCCGCTTCTTTGACACGGCCGTTAAGCCAACTGCGCGCCACCGCCAACCAGATGGCCGCGGGCAACCTGGAGCAGCGCCTGCCCGAAGACCGCCAGGACGAAATCGGTGAACTGGCTGCTGCCTTCAACCACATGGCCGAACAGGTGGACGCCATGCTGGTAGAACAGCGCGCCTTTGCCAGCAACGCCGCCCACGAACTGCGCACACCCCTCACCACCATCCGTCTGCGCAGTGAAGCCATCCGCGAAGGTCAACTGGACGAAGCCACTGAACGGCAATATATCGCCGAAATTGACGAAGAAGCCGCCCGGATGGGCAATCTGGTGCAGGATTTAATCATGCTTTCCCGGCTGGAAGGGGGCCGCGCCGGCCGGGGGCAGGAGCAAATCTCCCCCCTGCAACTGGCCTACAGCCTCATGCGCGAATTTCAACCCCAGGCCGAGGCGCGCCGCATCACCCTGACCCTGGACGCGCCGGAGAAACTGCCCGTACAAACCGCCAGCCTGTCCCACATGCGCATCGTCTTGCGCAATCTCCTCAGCAACGCCCTCAAATACACGCCGGACGGCGGTCAAGGCACCTGGAAAATTCACGCCACTGACGATCTGATCCATCATACCATCACAGATACCGGCCAGGGCATTGCCCCGGAAGATTTGCCCCGCGTTTTTGAACGGTTCTATCGGGCAGACAAGGCGCGTACCCGGCAGATTGATGGTGTGGGACTGGGCCTGTCGCTGGTACAAACGGTGGTGGCTTTGTATGACGGCCGTATCGCCATCAGCAGTCCCGGTCTGGGGCAAGGTACTAAAGTAGAGGTGTGGTGGCCGGTTTGACGGTAATCGGTGAACAGTAATCGGTAGTCGGTAATTGATTGGGCGCATAACAACCCAATTACCAATTACCCAGTTACTAATTACCAATGATCAGCTACTAATAATTGATAACCAACTACCGATTACTCAAAGAGGAGCCTGAAATGACGACTTACTCGCTTACCGAACAGATTGAAGGCAGCAAATACAGCCGGATTATCCACGAGTTTCTTACCAATTCCGGGCTGTTCCCCCTGTTCAACGCCATTCACGCTCTCAGCGTCGAGGGGCCGCAATATTACTTTACCGAAATGCCCTACTATCTGCTCATGGGCGCAGCTATTGTCCAGGCGTGGTTTATTGGCACACGGCCGTCAACTGCCTGGAAACAACGCGCCCTGGGCAACCTGATCGCCCCCACGCTCTACACCCTGATTGATATGCCGCTGGAAGGCGCGGCCGTATTCTGGTCAGAGCCGTACCATTGGGTTTTCTGGATATTTGCCATCGGCATGACCATCTTTTATTTGCTGGAAGGGCTGCTTCCCGACGGCCGTGATATGTTTATCCTGCTGATGAACCTGTGGCGCGTTATGCTTTTCCCCGTCCTCTACGCTATCTCTGAACTGGCCGGCGAGATGGAAGGAGACGTTACGACGCATAGTTTACGCGAATATATTTCCAGCAGCGCCGGTCATCAATTTATTCTCATGGCAGCCATTCTGTTCGGGTTGCTGCTCGGCTTTCAGGAAATCCAGACGGATCATTATTTAACTGTCCTGCGCCGCATCGCCTCCTGGCTGAAAAACGTTTCCGAATGGGCTTTACCGCCCGATCTGTTGGCCGCATCGCTGGACGACAAGCAAATTTTGAACCAGCGGCGGGTGGAACGGACAGTGCTTTTTATGGATATACGCGGCTTCACCCGCTGGAGCGAGCGTAAAGACCCGGAAACGGTGGTGAACATGTTGAATGAGTTTTACCAGTTGGCCGAATCCATTATTATAGAAGGCGGCGGCCGTAAACCGCATTTTATCGGCGACGAGGTGATGACCTGGTTTGACAACCCGGAACAAGCTGTCCTCACCGCCCGCCTTCTCAGCCGCCGCGTGAATCAGATGTTACGGCCGTATCAATTATCCACCGGCGCGGGGCTGCACCTGGGCGAAGTGGTGGAAGGGTTGATGGGTTCCCAAACGACCCGCAGCTACAACATCCTCGGCGATACGGTCAACACTGCCAGCCGCCTCGTCTCCGCCGCCCAACCAGGCGAACTGCTCATCTCTGAAAGCGTCGCCCAGGCCCTCACCCTCACCGCCGACCTGCCCGACTCCCGCCCTATCCGGGCCAAAGGGAAGGCGCAACCGATTACGGCGTATGCGGTTTGAGTAATTGGGTAATTACCCAATCCTGTGATAATCTGTAGCCCATGTCCAAGACACAATCTTCCCGCAGCCAATTGATTCCTCGCCTGCAAACCAACCCTTTCTTTGCCGGGCTGGATGAAAATATGCTGCAAGAATTGGCGGAAACGGCCGTCTGGCGGGAATATAACAGCGGGGAAATCGTCGTCCTGGAAGGGGAAGCACTTTCCGGCCTCTACTATTTACAATACGGCTGGCTCAAAGTCGTCAAAATTTCGCCGGGCGGCCGGGAACAGGTGCTGCGTTTTCTGGAACCGGGCGAAACTTTTAACGAAGTCGGCCTGTTTGCCCATCAGCCCAATCCGGCCACCGCCATCGCCCTGGAACCGGCCGGCGTCTGGTTGATCCGGCACGAAGCGATCCGGCAGCTTATCCGCAAACACCCCGAATTTGCCGAACACGTTCTGAGCAAAATGGCGGAACGGCTCCTCTACCTCGTCTCCCTGGTCACAGACCTCTCCCTGCGCCCCGTCACCGGCCGGCTGGCCCGCCTCATCCTGGAAGAAGCGGAAGACGGCGTGCTGCACCGGCCGCGCTGGTACACTCAGGCCGAACTGGCCGCCCGCCTGGGCACTGTGCCGGACGTGGTACAGCGCGCCCTGCGCACTCTGGAAAAAGAGGGGTTCATCGAAGTACAGCGCCGCCTCATCCGCATCACCGACCGCAACGCCCTGGCCGCCATCGCCGAATAAAAAACTACCCGTATCTTTTTCCCCATTTGTGCGTCTAAGTAAATAGAGAACAGAGGTACGACACGCTTCTTGAAAGTGCGTCACACCTTAAACTGACAAAAGCCGAGGCGTCTGATGCAGGCACAGACGTATGATCGCGGCCAATTGGCCGCCCTTTATGACGAATATTATCCGCCTTTGTACCGGTACATTTACCGGCAGGTGAGCGACGTGGAAACGGCCCGTGATCTGACGGCCGATCTCTTCCAACGCTTCCTGCAAGCTGTACAAAAGCAAAATGGCCCCAGCCAGAACGTGAAAGCCTGGCTCTATCGGGCTGCCCATAATCTGGTGGTGGATTTTTACCGCCGCCAGCAGCACCGCCAGCACGATCCGCTGCCCGATCAACTGGTAGACACAACGCCGGATCACGACCCGGTCAGGCTGGCGGAAGAACACATCTCGGCGGAACAGGTACGCGCAGCTTTACACGACCTGACGCCGGAGCAGCAGCAAGTAATTTCCTTAAAATTTCTGGCCGGGCTGTCCAATCAAGAAGTGGCAGAAGTAATGGACAAACCTATCGGCGCGGTGAAATCGTTACAGCACCGCGCTTTGGCCGCCTTGCAGCGTCAATTGACACCGGCAAAGGAGATGGCGCTAACATGAACACAAATATGAATGACGTTTTGGATATGGCTCTGGCCCAACAACAACGGCAGGAACCGCTGCCGCAAATTCTGGCAAACTTCCCAGACGAGGCGCCGGCGTTACGGCCGTTACTGGAAACGGCCGCTACCCTGGAACTGCTCCAGCCGGTAGAAATGCCCGCTGCCGAGGATCGCCTGGCTGACCGGGCTGCTTTTATGGCCCAGTTAGACCAATTTGCCGCCCCGCCCGTATCTCCCGGCTTCTTTGTGCGTCTGAAAGAGTGGTGGGGGCAACATCGCCCCGGCACATTATCAATCTTTCAGCAAAAGGAGTCACAAAAAATGAGCGTATTACTTTTGAAAGCAGCATTAGTTCTCACAATGGTCTTTGGGTCTGTGGGGGGCACGGCCGTACTCGCCGCCGAAAGTCTGCCCGATTCCCCGTTGTATCCCCTTAAACTCACCATCGAAGAAACCCAACTGGCCCTGGCGAAAAACCCGGCCCAGGAAGCCGCCCTGCAAATGGCCTTTGCCCAGAAGCGAGCGGAAGAAATCCAGCAGATGACGCAAAAGGGTGACATTCCTGACGAAGCGACTGTGCAGCGCCTGCAAGCGCATTGGCAGGAAGCGCTGCAACTGGCCGCCGAAGCGCCGGAAGGGGCAATGGCTACCTTACTGGTTCAGGCGCAGACAATGGTACAGAACCAGGAACAGGCGATGATGAACGCGCAAATGGGGGTGGCGGATACGGCCGTTAACCGCCTGCAACAAGCCAACCAAATCCTCACTCGCACCCGCGCCGCCATCGAAAGTGGTCTGCAAGACCCGCAAACCTTCCGCCACCAGCACGGCCAGATACCGGACGAGATGCCGCAGCCGCCCGCCCCCTGCCCGGATGGCAACTGCGGCCCGATGGATGAGATGCCGCAGCCCGTCCAACCACCTCTGGGGAATGGCTATCCCGGCCCTGGCATGGGACATGGAGATTGCGACACACCCGGAACTTGCGAACCGGCCGGTGACGAAAACCATTACGGGCAAGACCCCATGAATGACGGCCGTAACGGCCCCGGTGACTGCACTGACCCTGGCACGTGCGAACCTATTGGCGACGAAAACCATTACGGCCAGGACGGCATGGACAACGGTCACAACGGCTCTGGCGACTGCACTGTTCCCGGAACCTGCGAACCGGCCGGTGACGAGAATCATTACGGCCAAGGCCCTATGAATGACGGTCAAAATAGCCCCGGTGACGGCACTTGCACAGACTGTAACCCAGTGGGTGACGAAAACCACAATGGCCCCGGTGATGGTACCTGCACGGACTGCAACCAGAATTACAACGAAACAATGCCTTCACCGCCGCCACAACCACCAAACAACGACAACTATAATGGCGGGCACAACAATTCCGGCGGCCACGATCAAGGCGATTCGGGACACATGGGGGGCCACAACTAATCCCAAGATTGGTTCAATCTTCGAGATTGAACCAATCTGCCCCCAAAACCCGACCTAAGTCGGCGCAATAAAATCGCTCAACTGGTAAGCTGTGCTTATTGGTTGAGCATTTTTTTATGGGTAGCCGCGGTTTCTTACCGCGCAAGAATAAACGCGGTAAGAAACCGCGGCTACATTATTTGAGGCAAGTATGCGTGAGAGCAATCAGGTAACGGAAGAGAAAATAATGGTGGACGGCCGTATCCATTTGCCCAAACCCCACCCCATCCCCCAGGAAATCCAACGGGGCATGAAGGTGATGAGTAGCGACGGCCGTGAAGTCGGCTTTGTCGCCGCGGTCATCATCCAAAAAGAGACAGGCAGCGTCACCCACATTCTGCTGGGTCACATTCCCGTCACCCCGGATTATCGCCGCATACCGGTTACGCTGGTGGAAAATGTAGATGAGGATACCGTCTATCTGAGCATCATCCATCAAGCCGCAGACAAACTGGCAATACACCAACCCGACTAAAGTAGGCGACGGCCGTAACCCCATCGTGTATGCTAAATATCAGTAACCCGATTTTGTAAATCGGGCGGCGATTTGCAAAATCGCCCTACATTTTTCAAGGAGAATCAAATGAAAACAACGTTATACCCCCACTGGAAAGAACAAATCACCATCGGCGAGGAAGGCCCTCAGCCCTCCATCCTGCTGGCTGATGATAAAGTAAAAATCCTCATGGCCGGTCTGGCCCCAGGCCAACAAATACCGGAACATCCTGAAGCAGAATCCATGTACTATTTTTTGGAAGGCAATGGCTGGATGACCGTTGACGGCGAACGATTCCCTGTCAGCGCCGGCGCCAGCATCGTCATGCCGGAAGGCGCAGTACGCGGCATGGAAGCAGAAACTCGTCTGTCCTTCCTGGCCGTCCGTATTGCCTAAATAACAAACCACAGATTACACCGATTTCACAGATGTAATTTGTCAAATAGGAGAAAGATCATGATTATCAAACAAAAAGTTGTAGATTTAATGAATGCCCAAATTAAAAGTGAATTTTCGGCTTCCGCCCAATACATCGCCATCGCCATCTACTTTGACGAAGCCGCCTTGCCGGAGCTGGCCCAATTCTTCTATCGCCAATCGGAAGAAGAGCGGGGACACGCCCTGAAATTCATCCACTTTATGCTGGAAACCGGCGCCAAACCGCTCATCCCCGGCCTGCCGGAGTTCAAGAATGAGTTTGACAGCCCGGCCGAAGCCGTCCAGTTTGCTCTGGATCAGGAAATGAAGGTGACGGACGAGATCAACAATCTGGTCACCACCGCGATTGCCGAAGGCGACCACACCAGCAACCAGTTCCTGCAATGGTTTGTCACCGAACAGGTGGAAGAAGTGGACACGATGACCACCCTGCTGCAAACCATCCAACACGCCAACGGCAATATGCTGCTGGTAGAAGATTTCGTCCTGCGCAATCCGCAGCACGCGGCCGCGGCCGAAGGCGGCGCGGCATAATTCATGATGCGTGATGCGTGAATTTTCTAGTCACGCATCACGTATCATGATGCCAGGGAGAATATGATGAATATGAAATTCTGGAATAAATGGTTGCGCAAATCTCATCGTTGGTTAGCCATTCCCATGCTCATTTTGATACCGATATCGCTTATCCTGAAATTAACGGGGAATGGCGCTGTTATTGCTTCTATTCCCCAATGGGAAGCAATCCAATCACTGCTGATCCTCTTTCTGGCTCTCAGCGGCGCTTATTTGTATTTTTTACCTTATCTGAATAAATGGAAACGGAACAGACGGCAGGCCCGTGTGCGGGTTCCTGTCAATCAACAAACGCGACAGGAGACAATGCAATGACCCCTTATCTTTTAATGGCCGTACTCTACTTTTCTCTGGCCGGGCTGATGGCTTTGGATGCTTCCCTGGTCAACTGGCAGATTTTGCCCTGGTTCAACGGGATGCGCTGGCTGCGAATTCATTTCATTACGCTGGGCATTCTGACCCAGCTTTTGTACGGCATATTGCCCCTGATTGTGGCTATGCGCTACCGTTTGCCCAAACCCCGCATCCGCTGGGACATCTGGGCCACGCTGAACGGGGGCATTATGCTTTTGCTGATCGGCATTCCGCTGGTCAACAGTGTGCCCATTTTTGCCGGCGGCACGCTTATCTTTATCGCCACGATTCTGCTCATCGTGCAATTGGCGCAGATGAAGCAAACAAGCGATCTTCCTGAAGGTGAAGCGGCGGCGCATAACGGCCGTAAATTCTACATCGCCGGTCTGGGTTACTTCCTCCTGGGCATCATCCTGGGGACAGGTATGTGGATTGGCTGGATGGAACCGCTGCGCGTGGCCGTACCTGTGGAAACACACATTCACGCCAACAACTGGGGCCTGATGTCCCTGGTCTTCGCCGGACTGCTGATTGATATGTACCCGCAATGGTTCAAACGGCCGTTTCCCTGGCCCAAAGCCATCAACCCCATCTTCTGGTTAATGACCCTGGGCGCATTCGGCCTCATCTTCGGCCCCTGGTTCGCTAACCAAACGCTGCTCGTCGGCGGGCTGGTACTGCATTTGACAGCTACGCTCTGGCTCCTCTACGCTGTCATCAAACCCATATGGGGCAAATGGAGCGAGTGGACGGTAGGCATTGCTCATCTGATTGGTTCCTACTTCTGGATTTTGGCCCCGGTATTGGTAGCGCCCTTCGTCCTGTTAGGCGTGCCCGGCCTGCCCGGTCGTACCATTGAGTCAACCGCGCCGCAAGCGTTGATCTACGGCTGGCTGCTGCAATTCGCCTTTGCCGCCCTGCCCTATGCCCTGATGCGCCTCTTCCAGCCGGAAAAGACGCCCCAATTAGGCGGTTCCTGGTTTAGTTTCTGGATGATCAACATTGGCAGTATCTTCCTTTGGGCCAGTATCTTCATTGCCCCCCTGAGCGGTGTTCTGGCCGGCATCGCCTACATGCTGTGGATGCTGGCAATGCTCCCCATCCTGGCCCAATCCTGGCGCATCGTGCGCGGCGGGTTGTCCCACTTTGAGGATGAGAACCTGGCTGTATCGGCAGGGGATTGAGGAACCACGGATTTTTACGGATGGGGCGGATGAACACGGATTATTATCAGTGTTTATCCGTCTTATCCGCGTTCATCCGTGGTTCTGTTGTTCCGCAGTTCAAAGATGAAAGTCGCTCCCTCGCCCGGCACACTCTCCAACCAGATACGGCCGTGATGCGCCGCCACAATCGCCTTACAAATCGCCAGACCCAACCCCGATCCCCCTCTATCCCGGCTGCGAGCTTCATCGGCCCGCCAGAAACGATCAAACACCTGCGCCTGTTCCGCGGTGGAAAGACCCGGACCGTTATCGGCTACGCTGATGCGGGCAAACTCGCCCCGATTTTCCAACGTGAGCGTCACCTGATGCGGCTCATTTCCCCCTTTGACGACGTGGCGCAGGGCATTGGACAGCAAATTGCCCAACACCTGGCGCAGGCGGTTGGCGTCGGCGGTGATGATGAGAGGGTCTGGCGGGGTGACGGCCGTCAACCTCACTCCTTCCGCCTCGGCCAACGGCTCAAATCCGGCCGCCGCCTGCTGCACCAACTCCGTCAAATCCACCTCAGCCAAATTCAGGGAAAGCTGCCCCGCCTCCGCCAGCGAGAGAGTGCGCAAATCCTCTACCAGCCGCCCCAGCAGCAACGTCTCCTCGTGAATCAGGGCCAGATTGTCCGGCGTCATCTCAAACACACCGTCCAGCATCGCCTCGATATGGCCGCGGGTGATACTCAGGGGGGTGCGCAGTTCGTGGGCCACGTCGGCCAGCATTTGTTGACGCTGCTGCTCGGCCAAAGCCAGCTCGTGGGACATCCGGTTGAAGCTGTCGGCCAGTTCGCCGATTTCGTCATGGGTGGTGACGGTGACTTGCTGGCCCAGTTCCCCCGCGGCCATTTTGTGGCTGGCCTGGGTGAGTTGACGTAACGGGCGTGTCAGCCGCCGCGCCAGAAACAGACCCAAAAACAAAGCCATTAACACCGCCGCCAGCCCCCCCAACCAGACAGCCCGGTTCACGTCGTCCAGAAATTGCTGCGCCGCCCGGCTGCCCTGCCCGCCTGGCTCGATGACGAGGAGGGCGCCCACGGTACGGCCGTCCACCACCACAGGCAGTTCCACACTGGCCGCATCCGCTTCCCCCCCGCGCCGCCCTGCCGAGGCCGCTACCTGCCCCGTCTCATCCAGCAAAACCAGCGACATGCCGCCCTGTCCCATACCCCGCCCCGGACGCACTTCTCGCAGCAAGCCTTCTACACCGTCCCAACGGCCGTTCTGCTCATAATACCGCGCCAGTTCCACCTGCAAATCAGCCCACTGCGCCGCCCTGTCCGCGTTCAAATAATGGGTAAAGCCGACGGCCGTGGCCCGATTAGCCAACACCGCCACCACAATCACCCCCACCACCGCCACCAGCAAAAAAGCGGCCGTGAGCTTGAACCATAATTTCATAGTTTGGTAGTCCTGTAGTCGGATAGTTTGGTAGTCGGGTAGTCCGGTAGTCCTGTAGTCTAGTAGTCAGTTACTCCTTTGACTACTTGACTACCAGACTACCCGACTATTTGACTACTCGACTCTAAAGCGATAGCCAACGCCAAAAGCGGTCAAAATATATTGGGGATGGGCCGGATCGGGTTCGATTTTTTTGCGGAGGTTTTTGATGTGAACGTCAATGGTGCGCTCGTAGCCATCGTAAGCGTAGCCTTGAGTGCGTTCCAGCAGTTCCAGCCGGTTGAAGGCCCGTCCGGGACTGCTCATCAGGGTTTGCAGCAGGTCAAATTCCATGCGGGTCAGGTCAATGTAACGGCCGTCCACCTGCACCGTGCGTTTGGTGGCGTCCAGTTCCAACGCCCCGGCCCGCAAAATGTCTGACTTTTCCGTTTCTGGTTCTGTGCGACGCAAAACCGCCCGCACCCGCGCCACCAATTCTCGCGGGCTGAACGGCTTCGTCAGGTAATCATCCGCCCCCATTTCCAGCCCGGCAATTTTGTCCACGTCATCCACCCGCGCCGTGAGCATGATGATGGGGGTGTTGTTTTCCTGCCGGTGCCGGCGCATAAATTCCCAACCATCCATTTCCGGCATCATCAAATCCAACACAATCAGATCGGGCTTCTCCTCGCGGGCGACGAAAAGGGCTTGACGGCCGTCACTAGCCGTACGCACCTCATACCCTTCCTGCTCCAAATAGCCGCGTACCAGATTTACCAGCCGGGCTTCATCATCCACCACCAGAATTTTTTTGCTCATATTGCTGTCTCCGCCATTTTCTTTTCATCACGCCCCATCATAGCCTGAATGGAGCATATCAGGCAAATATGAAGATGGCATGAAGTTGGTATAAACTTTTTGTGCGGTAACTGAAATTCCCACTATAGTTAGGGTCATGGATCCAAAAGCAGCAAGACAACACGCCCTGCAACAACAACTGGAACGGTTGGACGGCCGTATTGCCCAACTCAATCAGCAAAGCCAACAATTATCCCGGTTGCGTTTGGCCCTGTTTCTGGCCGCCGCCTTAATCAGCGGCGTTACTTTTCTTACCTGGGGCGCCTGGCCCTGGCTGGTAGTGACACTGCTGGCATTCATTCCTTTTTTGGTAGTGGTTTTCCTGCACCGCCGGGTGGATACGGCCGTCATCCGCTGGCAAACATGGCGGCAAATCAAACAAACCCACCTGGCCCGTATGACGCTGGATTGGGACAATCTGCCGCCGCCCCTGCCCTTCATTGCCCCTCCCGATCATCCTTTTGCCGTTGACCTGGACGTGATGGGGGCGTATTCGCTGCATCGCTTGCTGGATACGGCCGTATCCGACGATGGCAGCGCCCGCCTGCGTGATTGGCTGCTGGACACCCAGCCCAATCCCAACCAAATCACCTACCGCCAAACCCTGACGCAGGAACTAGCCGACATGCCCCTTTTCCGTGACAAGCTGCACCTCCACGCCCACCTCAGCGCCCCGCAAGGGGATGGCAAAATGTCCGGGCAGCAGTTGCAAACCTGGTTGGAGCAGCCGGATGACAGCCATAAACTACGCCGCCTCCTGTTCCTGCTCATTCCCCTGTCCGCCTTGAATATCCTCCTCTTCTGGCTGCGGGCGCGAGGTGTTCTGCCGCCGGTCTGGGTATTTACTTGGGGGCTGTATCTGCTCATCTATTTGCTGGCCGCCCGGCCGGCCATTGGCTCCCTGTTTGCCGATATTATGACGTTACGGGATGGTCTGGACACGCTGAACGGGGTATTTGGCTTTCTGGAGGGGTACCAGTACGGCCGTTTCTCCCACGTAAAAACCCTTTGCGCCCCCTTTCTGGATGAACAGAAACGGCCGTCAGCCCACCTCCAACGCATCCGGCGCACCATGAGCGGCGTTGGTCTGACCCAACATCCCCTCCTCGGCTTCCTCATCAACGCCGTCGTCCCCTGGGATGCCTTCTTTGCCTGCCACCTGGCCAATCGCAAAAAGGAACTGCGCACCGACTTACCCCAATGGCTGAACGTGTGGTTTGAACTGGAAGTGCTTTCCTCTCTGGGCAATTTTGCCTGGCTCAATCCCGGCGAAATCTGCTATCCGCAGTTAGTACCAGTAAACAGTGATCAGTTTTCAGTAAGCAGTGGATCGTTACCGGAAGCTGTAACATCCCCAAAAAGAGAAATCATTGCCAAATTTGAGGCGCGGCAAATCGGCCATCCCCTCATCCCCAGCCAGGAGCGGGTGTGCAACGATTACGCCATTGCCGGGACAGGTTCCGTCACCATTATCACCGGCTCCAACATGGCCGGTAAAAGTTCCTTCCTGCGCACGTTGGGGGTCAATCTGGTACTGGCCTACACCGGCGCGCCCGTCGTGGCTCAAGCGCTGCACACCAGCCTCTTCCGCCTCTTCGCCTCCATCCGCGTCCAGGATTCGCTGACGGACGGCTACTCCTTCTTCTACGCCGAGGTGCGCCGTCTGGCCCAACTGCTGGACGCCCTGCAAGACGACGCAGACCGGCCGGTATTTTATCTGATTGACGAGATTTTCCAGGGCACGAACAACCGGGAACGGCTGATTGGCAGCAAGGCGTACATCGAAGCGCTCACGGCGGGGAATGGGCTGGGGCTGATTGCCACGCATGATTTGGAACTGGTGCAACTGGCGGAGGTACGGCCGTCTATCCACAATGCTCATTTCCGCGACGAGGTGCGGGACGGCCGTATGCTGTTCGACTACAAACTCCATCCCGGCCCCTGCCCCACCACCAACGCCCTCAAAATCATGGAGATGGCCGGGCTGCCCACGTGAGTACCCACCATCAATAATACTGCGCCGGTGACTTCCCGTGGCTGTCTATCAACCGGGGATAATTACCTTCCCGCACATCGGGGCGGATGTCCACCACTTCAATTTCAAACAAATGGTCGTCCCCGTAATCAAAATGGTAGAGGAAACGGTGCTTTTTCACCAGCCCCAGTTCGCCGATGACTGCCTCGCTGGCCCAGGGCGGGCGGTCTTCTTCGTAGTCGCAGGCAAACTGGTAACGCTCGTCGTATTTACGGCCGTTCATATAAAAGCAATACAAATGGTCATTATCCCAGGCAAAAGCGTGCTGGATAAACCCCTGCAAATCAGCCAGCGTCTGTTCCGAGCGGGCCGTAATCGTGCGGTAAATCCGCTTGTTGCGCAGCATCATCACCTTAAAATCATACACCCCGCCGGGATTGTCCAGTGGCGCCGGCTGCCCGCTGGCCCGCAAAAGCTGGCGGGCCCGAAAGCGGGGTTCAAAAGCCTTATCCTGCGTCGCTACCAAAAACATATCCGTCAGAACGGCCTCTGGAACAGCGCGGCCGGCATCTGCATAAGCGTGGCGCAAATAAAAGACAGCCTGCGCCCGAATGTCCGGGTTTGGCTGGCGCATCAATTGGTGCAAAGCCGCATAAGCCGCCGCCTCATCGTGCCGGATGGCCAGCAGCGCCAGCGCCGCCAGAGACAGCGTTGCCCGCTCCTGGCGAAACATATCGCGCGGTTTGCTTAAATCCACCATTTCCAGCCAAAAAGGAACAGTCTGCGGATCGGCGCTGCCACCCAGCAGCGTTAAAATTGCCCGCTGCGCATCCATACTTCCCGTGCCGCCCGTCTCAAAAATACGCCGATAGACCGCTTGAGCGCGGGGCACATCGGCCGCAGCAAAACCGGCGGGCGAATAACGCAGCCAAAACAAACCACACATCCCATCCCGTAAATCAGGCCGTTTGGGTGGATTGTCCAAATACGCGGCCAATGCTTCCAGCCCCTCATGCGCCTCTCTTTGCAAGTCCCTGATGCGCTGCGGCGCAATCTCGTCTAACGAACTCATCAACCAGCCTTCCAGAGGATCTATGTCTACCATCTTACCCTTCCTTATTCCAAACCATGACATCCTGCTGTAACGCCGGGTCATCAGAAAAATCTGACCAATAAGCGGCCAGGTCTTCTGCCATACTTTTGAGTTCGGTGCTTACGGCGATTTGCTGTGTCTGATCAATCAATTGGCAGGTTTGTAAAAAGCGCAGCCAGGCGGGGATGAGCGTGAAAACGGCCGCTGCCTTATACGGTTGTGTCTGATAGTTTAGCAGTTTTGCCAGGTATTGTTCAAGGGTCACTTTATCCGGGCAGAGGGGATGGGGCTGGGGGCGGATGACGGGACGAGGCCGCTCGCCACGAATCACAGCCGTCATATCCACCCGCTCCTCCAACTGCCCGGTACGCCGCTCCACCAGATACACCGGCCACAACTGGCGCATCATATTCCCCCTGCTCAGGGGAATTTGCTCTTGAACGTGCAGGTAGCCGAGGAAGGCCAGCATAAGCACGGCCGTATTCTGCGCCGCCGCCTGCTGCCGCTCCTCATTCATCTCCTCAACGACAAAATGGGATAGCTGCCACCGGTACGCCCTTTCCCCCCGCAAAATCGCCACAAACGAAGCCAACTGCGCCTCATCCACCAGCATGTATTGCTCCAGCGCCGCCTGCAAGGCTGCCAGATTGTCTTCGCTGGATTCGACATATTGGAAAATCAGCATATCTGTCGCCTGGGCCACCAACTCCTGCTTACACCGGCTGGTTAGCGCTGTATTGGTCTGGAGATAGGGCATAGCCTGTCGCGCCAGTTCCACCAGAACGGCCGTTTCCCCATGATACGCCAGCATATCCACCAGCGCTTCATAGGCCGTCAGGTCACGCGCCGCCCTTTCCGCCACTTGGCGCACCAATTCCTGCCGCGCCTGCTCATCGGCCGTTTCAAATTCACGCCGCCGGATGCTAATTGGTTGATCACTATTCATAAGTTGTCCTGTCACCTCATACCAATTATATACAGATTAGAAACGAATCACAGATGGCAAAAATCATTGCCCATCTTTCCCGGCCACGCCATAGTCAATTACCACCACCAAAGGTGGTGGCTTGTAGCGTTGCACCTAGAAGGTGCGACCTCACCGCTACTAATCGAACAACTTACCTTGGATGGCTTCGAGTTGCTTTTCCTGCTTCTCTTGCCACTTTACA
>JAJRTP010000471.1 GCA_024278255.1 Chloroflexota bacterium
ATCCATTGTCCAAAAAAATCCACACCCAGATTATAAATAAGAACGGTGTACAAGGTGCGCGCCAGAAAATGGAAGCGGCCTAAATAGCGGAAGCCGATGATGAGCAAGGGGATGTTCAACACCAGCATAACCCGGCCAATGGGCCAGCCGGTAGTGTGGTTGATGATCAGCGACAGGCCGGTGACGCCGCCACCCGGTGAGATGTTGGAGGGGGCCAGAAAAGCGTCAATGCTGATAATGAGCAGGAAGGCGCCGCCGGTAATCAACAGCCAGTTTTTGGCCTCCGCCCGCCAGTGGAAACCGGTCAGAAAAGTCGTCATTTTTTTCTTCATATCATTGATGGCTATCCTAAAAATAGCCGCGGGTTGCGCAGATTAACGCTGATTTTTGCCGCCTGCAACCTGCCGCTTAATTCTACTGCCTCTGTCGTGTTACAATAGGCCAAAAACGACGAGGAAAGGGTACGAAATGACGACAAAACGGCTGCCGCGGCGGCCTGTCAGCGGCGGAACGAATAACGGGTTACGGCCGTCCCGCTACGATTACTGGCGGACGGGTTATGGCGACTGCCGGCCGCCGGAACTCCGCTTCTGGATTGCTCAAGCGGGGGAGTATCATTGCAAGCCGGGCTTTGTCACGGGCAGTTTTGAGCATTCGCAGCGCGCCCAACTGTTTTACCAGGTGGAAGGGAAAGCGGTGTGGCAGGTTGACGGCCGTACCCTGACCATCCAGCCGGGCCATCTCCTTCTGGCATTGGCCGGGCAGCCGTTCCACTATGAAACCGGCGGCGGGGCCAAACACCACTGGCTAGGCATTGAGGGGGAACTGCCCGCCTTCCTGCGCCAAAACACGCCGCGCTGCTGGCCGCTGCCTTATGATCCGGAGGTAGAAAGCCGTTTTGCGGAGCTGCGGGAGACGCTCATCTGGCAAAAACCGGGGTACGCCCTGCACGCCATCGGCCTGTTTTACGAGGCGCTGGGCCGGATTGAGGCGCTGTCGGGGGATACGGCCGTGCCCCAAACCGCCTATCCCGAAGCGGTGCGCAACGCCATGACCTACCTGCGGGAAAATTACGCCCAATCTTTTAACGCGGTGGAGACGGGTACGGCCGTGGGCGTCAGCCCCTCCCACCTGCGCGCTCTCTTTGAAAAATGGCTGGGGGAATCGCCGCGCCAGTTCCACACCCGCTACCGGATTGAACAGGCCCGCCGCCTCCTCCGCGACCAAAACCTCACCGTCACCGAAGCCGCCTACCACCTCGGCTTCCACGACGCGCGGCATTTTTCCCGCACCTTCAAGCGGATTACCGGGCATACGCCAAGAAATTGGCGATTGGAGATTGGAGATTAGGATATTGAGATATTACCTCAATATCCTAACATCACATCATTTTTGCCGCTGCTGCCATATTTTCCAACTTCGCTAACGCAATCTCGCGGGGCAGCATCCCCAGGCCGCAATCTGGGCCGACGATGAGGCGGCCGGGGTCAATATGCTGCAATGCCTGTTCCAGCCGGGCGGCAATCTCTTCCACCGTCTCCACGCGGGAGCGGGCAATGCCTATTGAACCAAAAATCACCGTCGTCGTCGGGAACAGTTCCAGCAGGCGTAAATCATTGTGTTCGTGCGCATCCTCCAGGGAGATGGCCTGAATGGAAGAGGCTTCGATGGCCGGGGCCAACTGAAAATAAGCCGTCCGGTCCGCCTTCAAATAATCGGTCTGATCCAGGCGCTCTGGGTAGCCGCAGCACATATGCGCGGCGCGGGTCACGTGATCTGGCAGCCCGGCAAAGCAGCGTTCCAGGTTGTCAAAGCCAAAAGCCAGCGCCTTGTCCGGCTCGCGGGCAAACACCGGCTCGTCAATCTGAATCCAGGCGCAGCCAGCTTCGGCCAGGGCCAGCACTTCCCGGTTAAGGGCAGCGGCCAGATCAGCCCCCAGGCGGGCTTCATCATGGTACCAGGCGTCGGCCGTGCTGCCGGCAATGGTCATAGGGCCGGGCAGGGTGATTTTAACCGGTTTGTCGGTGGCAGCTTGCGCGGCCAGGTAATCGCGGGGCAGGATGGGATCGCGGCTGCGTATCGGCCCCACAATCGTCGGCACGTCCGCCACCCAGGCCCCGTTACGCAGTTCCAGCCGGGTCAGATGGGCAAAATCAAAGCCGTCAAAGTTGCGGCACTGGTAATGGATGTAATTCTCCCGCCGGATTTCGCCATCCGTAGGAATATCAACACCCACTCGAACCTGCTCCCGCACCACTTCTTGCGTAGCCCGATCCAAAATCTCATCAATATCGGCCGGTAAATTTTGCAGATACGCTTCATATGCCTGCGTGGGCGAGCTTGTGCCCGGCCCGCCGATGCGAAACCAGTCCGGCGTGGGTACGTAATCCGGCTTGGGGTAAGCGCCAATGGCAGTTGTTCGTAATGGCATGGGGCTGCTCACTTTCAGATTGGTTCAATCCTGGAGATTGAACCAATCTATTCCTGGGGGTGAAAGAGTAAGACAGGGATGCTAACCCGGCGCATGACCAGATTAGCTACGTCGCTGAAGAAAAAGCCGCGCACCCGGTCGCGGGCGCGGGTGGACATGGCAATCAGGTCAACGTTGTCCCGCTTGACGACGCGATCAATCTCATCAATGACGTGTTCATTAAAACATAATTGCAGCGACACGTCGTAGCCGGCCTCTTGCAGCCGGTTGGTCAGGGGCAGCAAATCCGCCTCTACGTGGGCCTGGATGCTTTCTTCCTGCTGCTCGGCGTAAATGGGGTGCGCTTTGGGGCCGACCGGTTCGCCGCCGGCTTCCATCGCGTAGTTGGAATCCGGGTCTGGCGCGGCAAAACCCATCCCCCGCGAGGGACGGGTGACGAAGAATAATTGCAACACCGTATCTTGAGGCGTAAACAATTTTTCTACGTGGGGAATGACAGCCTGACTATACGCAGAGCGATTGATAGGGATTAAAATTTTTGTTGCCATACAGGTCAACTCCAATCAGGTATTGCGCCCATTCTCCGCAGCCGTATCGGCGACAACCCCTTTCAATTGCAGCGTATCGGCAAAATGGCAGGCCACAAAATGTTCCGGCTCAATTTCCTGCCAGACAGGCTGGTCTGTTTTGCAGATGTCTTCGGCGTAGGGGCAGCGGGTGTGGAAGCGGCAGCCCGGCGGCGGGTTGGCGGGGTTGGGTATCTCGCCGCGCAAAATGACCGGCTTCATAGCCAGGTCAGGGTCTACTTCGGGAATGGCGGAAAGCAGGGCTTCGGTGTAGGGATGTTTGGGGGAAAAGAATAATTCTTCGGTCGCGGCCAACTCTACTAACTGCCCCACGTACATCACGGCCACCCGATCCGAAATATGGGCTACGACGCTCAAATCGTGGGCGATGAACAAGTAGGTGACGCCCAGTTCTTCTTGCAATTCCATGAGCAAATTGAGGATTTCAGCCTGGATGGAAACGTCTAAAGCGGAAACGGACTCATCGCAAACGATGAATTTAGGGTTGGAAACGAGAGCGCGGGCGATGCCGACGCGCTGCCGCTGCCCGCCGCTAAAGGCGTGAGGAAAACGGCGTAAATGTTCCAGATTGAGTTTGCAGAGAGCGGCCGTTTCCCGCACTTTCTCGTCTACAGCTTTCCCTTTTTCCAGTTTGTTGGCTACCAGCGGCTCAGCGATAATGTCACGCACGGTCATGCGAGGATTGAGGGAGGAACGGGGGTCCTGGAATATGAGCTGCATGTAGCGGCGGAAGTTGCGTAAATCTTTCCCTTTGAGGGCGGTCACATCTACGGTCTGCCCGTCATCCAGATAAAACGTGACCTGGCCTTCGGTAGGGTCTAACGCCCGCAAGAGAGCGCGGCCCACAGTGGTCTTGCCGGAACCGCTTTCGCCCACCAGTCCTAACGTTTCCCCTTTGTTGATGTAAAAACTTAGGCCGTCTACAGCTTTCACGGCCCCAATTTCGCGGCGAAACAGGCCCTTGCCGTGAATGGGGAAATAGACTTTCAGGTTTTCGACTTCGATTAGTTTTTGGTCGGACATGATGGATTGCTCAATTACTCATACAAATAACAATAAACGGTGTGGGTATCGCTGACGCGGGTGATGCCCGGCGGGTCAACGTCGCAAACGCCTTCTATTTTTTGTTTGCAGCGGGTATGGAAGGGACAGCCTGACGGCCGTTGCAAAGGACTGGGTATATCGCCACCGACTGGGGTTAAACGGCCGCCTAACGTCCCCAGTTTAGGAATAGCTCCCAGCAAACTGACCGTGTAAGGATGCTGCGGATTGCCCAACACGTCTTTGGCCGTGCCGCGTTCCATCGCCTTACCCAGATACATGACCACAATTTCCTGGGCTACCTGGGCAATCACACCTAAATCATGGGTGATGAAAATAATGGACATATCAAACTCATCTTTCAGTCCCCGCATCAATTCCAGAATTTGGGCCTGAATGGTCACGTCCAGGGCGGTTGTCGGTTCGTCGGCAATGAGGAGGGACGGCCGTGTAGACAAAGCCACGGCAATCATGGCCCGCTGGCGCATCCCGCCGGACAATTCAAAAGGATATTGGTCAACCCGCACAGCCGGATTGGCAATGCCCACTTTGTCCAACATATCAATGGCAATCTCGCGGGCTTCCTGTTTACTGACATTCCGGTGCTGCAAGATGGCTTCCATAATCTGGTTACCGATGGTGTAGACAGGAGAGAAAGAACTCATCGGCTCCTGGAATATCATGGCAATATCGCCGCCGCGCAGTTCCCGCATTTTCTGACTGCGGTTGTCCAGAGAAGTGATTTCGATGGGGCCGCTGTCCCGGTAGAAAGCAATGCTGCTGTCCTCATCTATCATGGCCGAGTTGGGCAGCAGGCGCATGATAGATTGGGCGGTGACGGATTTGCCGGAACCACTTTCGCCAACGATGCCCAAGGTCTTGCCTTTGTGGGCAGTAAAGCTGATGCCGTCTACAGCCCGCACCAGCCCCTCATCCGTCTTGAAGGTGACGCCGAGGTCGGTGACTTCCAGTAGTTTGTTGTTGGAGACGGCCGTAGCCATCCCCATTTCTTTCTCGTTTGTATCCACGTTCCATTCCATCATAACTTAATGCACCGAATAAGGATCGGCCGCATCCCGCACGCCATCCCCCAAAATAGTAAAGGCCAAAACCGCTACCACCACAAAAGCCGCCGGAATAAACAACCAGGGCGCTTGCTCAATGGCTCGGATATTTTGCGCGTCCTGCAGCAACACCCCCCAACTAATGGAAGGCGGCCGTAAACCCAGCCCGATAAAACTCAAGGCTGTTTCTGCCAAAATCACATAAGGGAAGGAAATAACCAAGTCTACAACAATATAACTCATAAAAGCAGGCAGCATGTGCAGAGAAATAATACGGTAAGGGCTGGCCCCGGAAAGCCGGGCAGCCATTACATAATCTTCATTGCGCAAAGTGAGCAACTGCCCCCGAATCCGTCGGGCCAGCGTCGGCCAGCCCACCAGACCAATGATCAGGGTCATGGCAAAGTAAACCTGCGTGGATGACCAGTCGCGGGGAAAAGCAGCCGCCAATCCCATGTACAGGGGAATAATGGGAATAACCCGAATAATCTCGGTAAACCTTTGAATGCCGTAATCCAGCCAGCCGCCGGCGTAACCGGCCACCCCGCCAATAAACAAAGCCAGAAAAAAGGAGATCAGCACACCCAAAACACCAATAGAAAGCGACGTGCGCGTGCCGATTAAAACGCGGGAAAACAAATCCTGGCCCAAGGAATCCGTGCCAAAAAGATGGACAAATCCCTCTTGGACACCAAACAGGTGGATATTGGATTCGATAATACCTAATAGTTTGTATGGCTCACCTTCTATAAAAAAGAAGATGTAGTTACGCACATTGGTGTCGGTAATGGGAATGAGAGCCAGAGTTTCCGGGTCTCTTTCTGTAGTGACGCCGTAGACAAACGGCCGTAAACTAAACCCATTCTCATCCCAAAAACGGGGAATCTGCGGTGGCCCCAACAAATACTCAATATTGCGCGTGCTGCCGCCATACGGCCCAATGAACTCAGCAAAAAGGCCGCTTAAAAACATAAACAGCAGCACCAGTCCCCCCAAAAGTGCCACCCGGTGCTTCTTAAAGCGCCACCAAACCAACTGCCACTGGGAAGCAGAATAATATCGCTGTGCTTCCTCCGTTTCCTTGTCAAGAACTGGGTTGATTGTACTCATCTTGTGGCTAACCTTTCAACTTAATGCGCGGGTCCAGAAAAGACAAAGCAATATCAGACAAAAAATTCATGAATACAATAATAAACGTCAGCAACAGCAAAATAGCACCAGCGACAAACATATCCAGGTCCAGGTATGACTGAATTAACAACTCACCCAACTCCGCCAGACCCAACACCAGTGCCACAATTGGCAGTTCCGAAAAGATGCGGTTCACGTCAAAACCCATCGTGCTGACTACCGGGTTAATCGCCAGACGCGCCGGATATTTGAACAGCAGCCGCCGTTCCGGAATGCCCCGCGCCCGCGCGGCCGTCACTGACAATTTGTTTATTTCATCAGACATTGTGGCCCGCACCGTTTGAATCTGAAAAGCCGTGGCCGACCAGGCCAGCACAATCGCCGGCACCATCAGATGCTTCAGCAAATCTACAAACTTGGCTATGCTCCAGGGCGCATCTTGATATTCGGCAGAAAATAGTCCGCCCACGCTGGACCCCAAATACTTGACGCTTATGTAAAGTAAAATTAAGGCCAACAGGAAATTAGGCAGCGCCAACCCCAAGTAGCTAAAAATAGTCAAGCCATAATCAGCGGCCGAATGGCGGTGGACGGCCGCATAAATACCGACAGGGATAGCCACCAGGTACGTGATAATCAGCGTGGAAAACAAAATTGCCAGCGTTAGCCCCAGACGCTGCCCCAGCACGTTATTCACCGACGTTTCGTAGGCAAACGCATCCCCAAAATCAAAGCGAAAAAGAATACCGCCTATCCAGGAAAAGTACCGCTGGTAAGCCGGTCTGTCCAACCCCAACTCAGCGCGGATATTATCCAAATCAGACTCAGTAACAGTGACGCCAGTACCGGAGAACTTGCGGAAAGCATACCGGTCGGCATAGTCTCCCGGCGGCAGTTCCATAATGATAAAAACCATGATGGAGACGAAAAACATCGTCACAAACATACCGAAAAAACGTTCAATAACAAACCTGATCATTTGTCCGCTTTCTGCTCGTAAGCGCCAGACGCCTTAAAGACGCCTGGCGCTTACCTAATTAAACTTGTTTATTCTTCCAGATACCATTGAACCGGGCGGTAAGGATAGGCCCAGTAATAATCATACGCTTTAGCTGTAAACGGTCTGAAGTTACCCAACGTGTCTTTATGCACAACGGGCGCCAGCAAATCGCCTACTACGCCAATCTTCCAGAGATTCTTGACATGAATATCTACGATCTCTTTACCAATGGCGTCGCTTTCCGGGCTGCCCAACGGCACCTGCACGAATTGATCAGCCAATTCATAAAGGCGCTTTATATCATCGGGCGGTTCAATCCCTTCTGCGCCGTCAGACGCTTTCCATTTGGCCCATTCAAAGCCGCCGCCGGGGTTGAAGAAGTTACCAAAGGGCGGAATCAGCATCATCGGGTTCTGGGAGATGGTGACGCCGCTGGTATTATCATTCTTCCAGGTAGTCAGGTCCAGGTTGTTGTTGTTGGCTTCTTCACGGTACTCGTCAGAAGTAACTTCTTTGAGTTCTACCTGAATACCTACATCTTCCCAATAGCTTTCCGTTAGTTGATGCAACTGAACCGGCGCTCCTTGATTGGAGAACTCCAACAATATGACTAACGGTTCACCATCAGGACGTTCCCGGAAGCCGTCGCCATCCGTGTCTACCAGGCCCATCTCATCCAGCAAAGCATTGGCTTGATCCGGATTGTATTCGATGAAGGAGTTGAGATGTTCTTCGGTGACGAAGGAAACGGTGTTGGGATCGGCGGGCGTGGCCTGCATTGGTTTACCCTGTCCCAGGTAAACGATCTCGTTCATTTCATCCCGGTTCAAGGCCAAAGACATGGCCTGGCGGAAGCGGAGGTCGCCAAAGATTTCGGCCAGCGCCGGGTCTTTGTGATTGACGTTGAAGGCGTAGAAGACCGTCTGCCCCAAACCGGGGGCCAATTCCACACCATAGCCGCCGTTCGCTTCGTTCTCTTTGTAGAGCGGGAAGTTGTCAATGAAGACGGCCTGGCTCTTGTAATCTACTTCGCCGTTGGTGATCTTCAGGTTACGCACTTCATCGTCGGGGATGTACTGCTCGTTGATTTCGTTGATGTAGGGCAGTTGGTTCCCCTGGGTATCTACCATATGGAAGAAGGGATTGGCGACGAGCTTACGCCCTTCGGTGGTCTCTTCAACCAAAATGTAGGATTCCAGGGTAGGCGCTACCCGGTCATCGCTGCCATCAATCAGCGGCGAGGGGACGTCTTTCCAGTCGCTGTTGCCATAGTAATTGTTAAATGCTTCGATGCCCTCGTTTTCCATGATGGGTTGCAGGAAGTGTTTGGGCTGGAAGGGTTGGGCGTAGCTGATAGCAAAGTTGGTGAGCAAACCGGGAGCGGGTACGGGGAGTTTGAAGCTGACGGTGGTGTCGTCTACGGCCGTAACCTCCATCGGTTCACCGGCAATCAGCCACAAACTGGGCGTTTCCGGGAACACTTCCGGATTCAGAATGATGTCGTTGTACCAGAACTCTACGTCAGCGGCCGTAAACGGTTCGCCATCCGACCATTTGTGACCTTCACGCAGGAAAATGGTCAATTCCGTGAAGTCATCATTCCATTCCCAACCTTTAGCTACATTCGGCACAATCGTCTGCAAATCGTCCGAATAACGGGCAAAATTGACATGCCGCACACTCAACAGGTCAGACGTACCGGATTCTGTGGCATTTGACAAACCATCCAGCGTGCCGCCATACGTGCCGATAGCATCATAAGGTACCACAACCAGCGGTTCGGCCGGCAGACGTTCTTCCACCGGGGGCAGCGGGTCCGGGTTACCGCCAATGCGCTTGTTCAACTCGGCAATGCTGGGGTTCTCTGAGAAAGATAATTCACAGCCGGCCGCACTTTCATATTCAGCCAGATCATACTGTTCCGGGAAAGCGCCAGCCGCAACGCCATGGGCGTCAGCCATAGTGACAGGGGGGCAACCTTCACCCATTGCTTCTTCTGCCGGGGCCTCTTCGGCCGGCATTGCCTCTTCACTGTCTGCCGGAGCTTCTTCAGCCGGGGCTTCTTCAGCCGGGGCCGCCTCTTCGGCCGGGGCTTCCTGCTCCTGGGCCGGGGCCGCCTCTTCCGCCGGCGCGGTGTCCTGCTCTTGCCCGCCACATGCTGCTAATAGCAGGGCCAATAAGAGGAATATTCCAATAAGCCATATACTTTTTTTATGTTTCATTCTTCTCTCCTTATGGAAGGTTTTGTTACTTTCTAAAACTTATAAATCAATCATCATGCAAAATATAGAATATACGCACCTCCTTTTCTAAACTTGAATAAGTTTACCTTTCACTCTTTGGCAGGCGGTTATAAAACCGCGGCTGTGGCCAGTAATAACTAAATGCAATTTCAAATAAAATAGAGGGTCAGCAAACAGGGAAAAGTGACATCTTCGGGGATGGTTACAGAACAACTGGAAAGTAGAATCTACCATAATTAAAGATTCCCGCTTGCGTGTAAAAGATAACCGAAAACAAACAACAAATTTAAATGAGATTACTGAAAACCACAGATTACACGGACTTTATCGGGACAACTCAGCCGAATGATATTCTATCAGTGGAAAATGGGTTTCAGTTCTTGATTTCTTTCAGGAAAATCATTTGTGGATTTTCGATAAAGCCTTCAATATAAAGGCGGCAAATATGCTTGTTTCAGGTTTGGTTATTGACAAGGACTACCATACATAAGGTGGCGATAATTAAACCATACCTTATTTATTTTGTCCAACCAGCGCATATGTCTGGCTGGCAATCTCTAATTCTTCGTTGGTGGGGATGATGAGGATTTGGACACGGCCGTTCCCCGCCTGAATCTCAGTCACCGGCCCCGTCACACCGGCCGCATTCTTCTTTTCATCCAACACAATCCCCAACGATTCCATGTTAGCACAAACCAGTTGACGCACCGCCGAGCTGTTTTGCCCTACCCCGGCGGTAAAGATAATGGCGTCCAGGTGGCCGAGGACGGCCGTATACGCCCCAATATACTTTTTAATCCGGTAAGCATACATCTCCAACGCTAACGCAGCCGCCATGTCCCCCGCTTCACTGCGCGCCTGAATATCGCGCACATCATTCACACCGGTCAGCCCCAACAGGCCGCTCTGCTTGTTCAGCAGCCGGTCAATTTCCGGGATGCTCATGTCCAACCGCTCACTCAGGTAAAAAATCACCGCCGGATCGAGGTCGCCAGAGCGCGTACCCATGATCAGGCCGGGCAGCGGGCTGAAGCCCATTGTCGTGTCTATGGATTTTCCCCCGGCTACGGCCGTCATGCTGGCCCCGTTCCCCAAATGAAGGGAAATCAGATTCGTCTCCGCCGCCGGTTTGCCCAGATGCTCCAGCGCCATTTTGCTGACGTACAGATGGGACGTGCCGTGAAAACCGTACACCCGGATATGCTCCTCCTCGTACAAAGCGTTGGGGATGGCATAGCGGTAAGCGCGGGGCGGCATCGTCTGGTGGAAGGCGGTATCAAAAACGGCCGCCTGCACCGCTTCCGGGAAAATTTCTCTGGCAACTTCAATGCCGGACAAATTGGCCGGATTGTGCAGCGGGGCCAGGGGAATCAGTTCGCGGATGGTGTCCATTACTTCGGCGTCAATCACTGTGGGCTGGCTGAACTTTTCCCCGCCGTGGACGACGCGATGGCCTACGGCCGTAATCTCCGCCGCCGATCCAATCACCCCATCTTGCTCATCCAGCAGCAAATCCACCACTTGCATCAAGCCCTGGCGGTGATCGGCAATGGGCATTTCCCGCTCAATTTTGGCCCCAGCCTGCGACCAGTACCGTACCCGGCCGGTTGGTTCGCCGATACGTTCCACCAGGCCCCCGGCTGCGGCCGTGGCCCCCGGCATGTCAAATAACTGATACTTAATAGAAGAACTACCTGAGTTAATCACTAGAATTTTCACTAATCTTCCTCTTGTGCTTGAATGGCCGTAATCGCCACCGTATTGACCACATCCTCCACCGTACAGCCCCGGCTGAGGTCATTGACCGGCTTTTTCAACCCTTGCAGCACCGGGCCGATGGCAATAGCCCCTGTTTCCCGCTGCACCGCCTTGTACGTGTTATTTCCCGTATTCAAATCGGGGAAGATGAGAACAGTCGCCCGCCCCGCCACCCTGGACCCCGGCATTTTAGCCGCCGCCACCTGGGGCGAAACGGCCGCATCATACTGCATCGGCCCCTCCAGAATCAAATCCGGCCGCCGCGCGTGGGCCAATTCTGTGGCCCGGCGCACCTTCTCCACATCCGCGCCGCTGCCCGATTCACCCGTGGAATAAGAAAGCATGGCCACCCGCGGCTCAACACCAAATGTAAGCGCCGTATCCGCCGAAGAGATAGCAATTTCCGCCAACTGTTCGGCCGTAGGATTGGGCACCACAGCGCAGTCGCCATACACCAGCACCCGGTCATCCAGCGCCATGAAGAAAACGGAAGACACCACAGAAAAACCGGGCTTGGTCTTGATAAACTGCAACGCCGGCCGAATGGTATGCGCTGTCGTGTGCGCCGCCCCGGACACCATGCCGTCTGCATCCCCCTTGTACACCATCATCGTGCCGTAATAAGCCACGTCCTGCATTAAGTCATGGGCCGAATCCAGCGGCAGCCCCCGGTCGCGGCGCAGTTCGTAAAGCGTCTGGGCGTATTTGTCCAGTTTGGGTGACGTGCGGGGATCAATAATGGGCACTTCGTCCAGATTGATGTTCAGGTTCAGGCGGCGTATCTGTTTACGCACCTCTCGCGGGTCGCCCAACAAGACCAAATCCACAATATGCCGATTCAACAAAATTTCCGCTGCCCGCAAAATGCGTTCATCCGTCCCTTCCGGCAAGACGATGCGCTTTTTGTCTGCTTTGGCTTTTTGCATCAGGCTATAGAGGAACATACGCGGCGTCATGCCGGCAGCCTGAATGCGGCCCAGGTGGGTTTCCAGGACGGCCGTATCCACATACTCCTCAAACAACTTCAGGCTCAGATTGATTTTGGCCCAGTTATCGGCCGTAATGTAGGAACGGATATTGCTCACCAGAGCGGCCGTATCATATGTATCCGTCTGCACCGAAAGGATGGGAACCAATTCCCCCAACCCCTCCAGCAGCAAGGCCACCGATTCCGGCGGTTTCAGCCCCCCTGTCAGCACAATCCCGGCCAGACGGGGATAATTTTGCGAGCGATGGGCCTGCAAGGCGCTGAGCAGCACGTCATTCCGGTCACCGGCCGTAATCAACAGCGCATTGCGGGTGAGATGGTTCAAATAATTGCGTATCCGCATGGCGATGATCAGGTTGCGGTAAGCCAGCCAATCCAGATGCTCCTCGCCATACAGCACCTCGGCATCCAATTGCTCGGCCACTTCCCGGATGGTGGGGCTGCTCAATCGCTCGTCGGCGGGAATGACGAAGACGAAGCGGTCTTCACGGGCGATGTTTTCCTGGAGGACGGCCGTTAATTCCGCTACATTTTCCGGCGTCGCCCGGTTCACCATCACCCCGGCCACCTGGCAGCCCATCCCGGCAAACGAGTCCAGAATCACCCGCACCGCCCCCAGCGCTTCGGCCGGCCCCAGCTTATCCGCCCGGCTGACAATCAGCACCGGTATGCCCAACGTCTGGGCAATCTGGGCATTCAAGTCAAATTCAATCGCCGCCTCATCGCTCTCAAAATCCGACCCAATCACTATGATATAATCGCAGCGGGCTTCCAGATGCTTATATTTCTGGATGATGCGATCCATGAAGGCATCGTACTCTCCCTGCCCCAGCAAAGCCAGCGCATCATGCTCCAAAAAGGCGTAGGTGTCTTCATAGTCGGTTTTGAGATTGAACCAGGAAAGGAGCAGCTCGATATTCTTGTCCGGCTGGTCGGCCGACTCTGCGTCAATGATGGGCCGGAATACGGAGACCCGGCCGGTTTTGCGCAGCAAAATGTTGGCAATCCCCAAGGACACCAATGATTTGCCGCAGCGTGGTTCTGTGGTGGTAATATAGATGGCATTCGTCATAATCATTCTCCGCCCCCATTATCGCCCAAAACGACGAATTGGGGAAGAAACAAATTTTGCCTGCGGCGCTTCCGTGCCGGAGGCTTTGTTTGTGATAACATACGGTAATCTGAGGAAGAATAGTGTCCTTAATTGTTCGCCATGATTACAACGGATTTAGAAATGCAACAGATTTTCTCTGGCAAAAGCATCTGTTGGCTTTACCGAAAAAAGGTCAATTTCACCGCAGAGACGCAGAGAACGCAGAGATTTTTCTCTGGGAGCTTTTAATCCTTTGCGCCCTTTGCGTCTCTGCGGTTAGTTTTTTCGGAAGATTCATCTGTTTATTTTACAATCTGTTGTAATCTACCAAGGAAGTGAAATTAAATGACCCGTCCCACTTATACCAAATTCAGGAAAGAGGCATTGCGCGATCCGAAAGTGAAAGAATTGTATGAATCACTTTCCGCCGCTTACGATCTAAAAAAGAACATTATCACCCGGCGTAAAAAAGCCCAATTGCCGCAAAAAGACGTATCCCATAAAAATCCGTGAAAATCCATCCGATCCGTCCTATCCGTGTATCTATCCGGAGCAAAATCATATGGATGACATCACCCTGATCGCTACAGCTAAATTTGGGCTGGAGAAGATTGTCAAAAATGAATTGAAAGCGTTGGGCTTCAACCAACTCGCTGGGGGGGAGGGCAAGGTGGAATTTGGGGCGACGTGGCAGGACGTGCCCCGGACGAATTTGTGGCTGCGCTGCGCGGATCGGGTGCTGCTGAAGATGGGGGAATTTACGGCCGTC
>JAJRTP010000472.1 GCA_024278255.1 Chloroflexota bacterium
AAATCCCAATGCAGGTGGTTGCCGGTGGAGAGGCCGGTGGTGCCGACTGCGCCGACGATTTGGCCCGGCTGGACTTGTTCGCCCACGGCCGTATCAATCTCAGACATATGATAAAAGCCGGAATAAATCCCCAGGCCGTGATCAATGATGACGGCATACCCGCGCACGTACAACTTTTCTGCCAGAACGACAGTTCCAGCCGCCGGAGCCATGACCGGCGTGCCGCCATACGCGCTGAAATCTACGCCTTCGTGATAGCTGCGGTAAGGGCCGCCGTTGTAGGAGCGGCGCGCGCCAAAGGGAGATGTGATCTCCAGGTAATCGGTGATCGGCGGCTGGTAAGCGGTTTGCCATTGGGGGGCGGGGCTGTTTTGCTGCCAGATGGCATTGAGGCGTTCCCGCTCCTGGGCGATGGATTCCTGGTCAATCTGGGCTGCCTCGCCGGTAAGGGTGATTTGCTGGTAAACCCAGGTGTCGGGATCAATGAACTGCCAGGGTTGGCTCCACAATGGGCCGTCATCTATCCGTATGGTCAGTTCCGGCTGGCCGCTGCCGTAAAATGCGCCTGTGCCGGTGAGGGCGATGAAGCGATCTGCCTGTTGAAATGTGTCCATCTCGTTGCCGTCGAGTACGGTCGTAACCACCCCATCCCCCCACAATTCCCCCCGCACACCCAACACCTGCCCCGGATGCGCCGGCGCTTGCGACAATTCCAGACGGGTCACGCCGGGCGGCAAATCTTGGGGCGGTTCTGCGCCGCCGGGCAGGTAGAGGGGGCGGTAGAGCGGCGGGCGGTAGGGGGAGGCCATGCCGTTCTGTAAAGCGAGCGTCCAGGGGGAAGTGTTGAGAGCGACGGCCGTTGCCAACAAATCTCCATCGTTGCGGCGGAGGAAACGGCCGTTTTGGGAGACGGCCGTTTCCGGGATGGTAACGGTCGCGCCAATAACCGGCTGCCGCTGCCGGTTCATGTGCGGGTTGGCGGCGCGCAAGGTTTCTTCCGGCAGGTTGTAGCGATAGGCCAGGGCTGTCCAGGTGTCTCCGGGGGCGACGGTGTGGGATGCAGGGGTCTCCTGAGCATTGGCCGGTATGACCAATAAAGTTGTCAGCAAAAGCAGAACAAAAAATTTCATCGGATTATCTCGCGGATGAAGAGATCACGGATTATTGGCTGGCTCAATAGAAATTTCGGTCAGGATGGCAGCGTTGTCGGTGGCGGGGATGGCGGGGTCTTGAATGGGCAGGCGGCTGCCAGTGGCGGGATCGTAGAGGCCGGCTTTGATTTGGTAGGGGCCGGGAGGTAATTGGGGCGGAATCCGGAAGCAGTGCATATCGGCTGTAATCTCGCCGGGCTGCCACTGGCTGGTGGGGTGGAAACCGAAGGCAGGTGCGCTGTCCCGCTGGGCCTGGACGTAGCCATCCGGCGCGGTCAGGTGGACGAAAGCGGTGTAATCGGCCGTCTGGGGGCTGTCGGTTTGCCAGTAGAGGGTGACGCATAACGGCCATCCCGCCGCATACCAATCTTCTGACAATTCGTAGCCCAGCAGGGTGATGCCCTCGGCAAAGAGGATGGGCTGGGAGACGGCCACTTCGGCCAGCGACTTTTGGTCGTCGCTCAGTGCAGGCGTATCCGGCAAACTCTCCATCACCCATTGCCGCCCCAGCCAGTCCAGCGTGGATGGGGCCGTGGGCGCGTATTTGCCGCCTGCTTCCGCCAAGTCAATTACCCGCTGCAACACCGCTCCGGTGGCTGGTTGCGGTTCGTCTGTCTGCCGTAGCAGGACGACGTCATCCTGGAAGTACAGGGCTTCGTAACCCAAACGGCCGATAGCGGTTTCGATGGCGCTGTAAAAGATGCGGGCGTTTACGTCCCAACGCAGGTCGGTCAGGTTGAGCAGAGCATATTCGACGGGCGGGAAGGCATACGGCCGTTCCATCAGCTTCAGCCGGTCGTAAAACAGATACAACTCCGGGCGCAGGGAGAGGTGTGTGCCGTAGCCCATCATCGTGGCTACCGGTGCGTCGGCGGGCAGCAGGGCGTTGGCTTTGTCAAATGCCGCCCGGCTGGAAGTTTGTTCCAGGGCGTAGATGGGGTAGTAAGGGGCGTCAATGCGGGTGGTGAAGGGGTTGTCCAGCAGCCAGGCCAGCAAGGTAAACGCCCCCAGCCAGATGATGAGACCCCAGGTGAACTGCCGCGACGCTGCTTTGGGGGAGATACGGCCGTTTAACCATTTTTGCAGGCTGGCCGCCCCTAAGATCGCTGCCAGAAAGATGAAGGGGATGAGGGGCGACATATATTGGAAGTAAATACTGCTCTGGCTGGGTACATCCGACAGCAGATTGTAGCCTAGGGCCGGCAGGGCTACCGCCAGAGCCAAGGGCGACAGCAGTGAGAGAAACCCTACCGGCAGTAAAATCTTGAGCAGAAATTCCTGCCGCACCGGGTCGCCCAACAGGGTGGTCAGGACGAAGGCGGGGCGGGTGAGGAGCGTTTGCGCCATGGCTGCCGGGCCGTCCCCCAGCCAGGCGTAGCGCAGCATAGAGTCGGTGGTTCCGCCGCGAAAAGCGGGCATGACGGCAAGCAGGATGACGGCCGAATACACTAATCCGACAACCGCCCACACAGTGCCCAGACGCGGCCGTTTTTCTACAAAAATGACAAACAGCCCCAGGGCAAAAATAGTCAGCCCCATCTCCTCGCGGGTGATGAGCGCTAAAAAGATGAAGAAGCTGGCCCACCAGGGGTGATCGGTTTCCACCAGATCAACCACCATGAGGAAGAAGAAAACGACGAAGGTGATGGGGTGAAAATCGAAGCGGTTGATGAAGCCGATGGTAGGGTAAAGCAGGTAAACGGCGGCAAAAGCCAGGGCCAGTTTTTGGCTGCGCAGATGGCGGTTGGCGATGCGGTAAACGGGAATGGCCGCCAGCGCCAGCAGCAGCGACTGAACGAGAAGCAAGGCGTTGGGATTAGGCCATAGGCGGTACAAGACGGCAAGCGGCAGGAAAATGAGCTGGAAATGGTCGCCCAGGTATTGGGTCACTTCGATGGAGCTGGCAAACCAACGGCCGTTGGCCGTATTCCAAATCACCTGACTCTTGATGCCAAAATCATACACGGACGAATTGAGCCGCTCATGGCGCAAAATGGCATAACCGGCCAGCACAATAGCCCAGATAGTGACCATAAGCAGGAGCCAGCGATATTTTTGCGGGTTAGATCGTATGCGTGGCATCAGCCCTGTTGAGGTAAAAAGTCTGTTAGTGGCACAGACAACATAGCCTGGCTTAAATAATCCTGAATTTCAGAGCGTGGCATGGCGACCAGAGGATGCTCAAAATCCATACGTTCGTTTAGGATGCGGGCAACATCTTGCGGCCAATAAGCCATACTCATTTGCACAATATCGCCATCTACCAGTTGCGCCAACTCCTTTATTTTGCTCCCTTTACCAATGCGATCAACAATGACAATGGTTGCCATATACCAGGTCTCCCGCCCCATTTCTACTTCACGGGCAAAGCGAGTTACTTTGTCCAGCGATATTTCCGGATTACCCCGCCCGATAAAACCAATATCAAAGCGAGCGCCTTTACCCGCTTCCCATAAAGCTGTAGCATCGCTTTCCCGGCGTGTCCCTTGGGAAGATAACCAAAACTCGCGCTGAAAGCGGCGGGCGCTATTCGTCGTTGTGTATTCAAAGCCGAGAATATGCAGTAAAGAGCCAAGTATTAACCTTTCAAAAAGTTTACCGTACACAGATTTTTCAGAACCACGAATAGAGAGAGTTTGCGCGCCAGCCATACCCAGCAGGTATAACATAAATTTCCAGCCCAAAGTAGCCACAAATTCGTTTTCCAGATGGATGTTTGCCTGTAATTCACCATACTTGAGGATGCTTTCAGCGATTACGTCAGCATACACGGTTTCATATCGTTGGCGATATTCGTTAAGAAGCTCGGCATTATCACGCAAAACGTTTTGGGAAGCTTTATCAGTCAAGCCCAATACCCACTGGGCTATCCACCGTTCTGCTTTGGAAAGGCGTTTTTGCTGTAAAATTCTTTCGGCAATTTGCGGTAACTGATCAATAAAATCTGGCTGAACTGTTGTGCCGCGAAGAAGCATACCCACAGTGGCAGCATTAAGCGTTGCTAATCTACGCCGGGTTAACATCTCAGTGGAGTCCCGGATGTTGCGGCCAGAAAGCACATCCAATACGACTGTTCTTACAGTATCTATGCCTATTTTTTGGATCAATTCTGGCCCGCTGGTATTGAGCAGGGCTAAAGCACCCTCGTCGAACAGCGCTGTGAAACTGTTTATTTGCTGGTTGTCAGCCATAATATTTTCCTAAAGCAGCATGTTATCAACTGAGATGGGGGGGCAGTTGACACATAATATATCGGCCGCATTTTTGCCCAACCACTGTTTGGCGCGTTCTCGAACAATTTCAATATATTTTGGTTCTTGATCAATGAGAACGAATCTTCTTTTTAACTTGGCGGCTGCCAGACCGGTGGTACCAATGCCGGCAAATGGATCCATGACCACATCGTCAATGAAGGAATAGTATGTAATGATTTTGGCCGCCAATTCTTCGGGAAAAATGGCGGGATGGTTTTTGTCGTGGGCTGGTTTTATTCTCCAAATATTGGTTTTTTCGTAGCCATCGGTTACTTTAGACGCTTGTACCAAATCCTGGCTAGGGTGAGTGCGGATGTTCCAATCAATCA
>JAJRTP010000473.1 GCA_024278255.1 Chloroflexota bacterium
CAGCCAGGTGAGCGACTTGTACGTGGACGGGATGACGACGGAGCAATTCCTGGAAGAAACCGGTTTACAGTTGGATTTGCACAAAGGAGGCTTTGTTCTTTCCAAGCGCATCTCCCGCATTATGCGGCCGCATTTTGTCAGCGGCTTCTTTGATCCCGATGATGTTGCCATCTCATACATGAAACAACCTTCAGATGAAGCCAAAGTATGGGATGGCGCCGGCCTGATTTCCCGCAAGATGCTGCGCAAGATGGCGCTTTCTGATGAGTTGCCGCCAGCGAAACGGGAGCGGCTGGAGCAGGAATTGCGTCATGCAAAACGGGTGGAATTTACGGTGATGACGCCGAAGGGGCAGGATAAGGGACACGCCATAGTTGCCGATGATTTGCGGGATGAAAACGGCCGTTCCGTAGACTTCCTCCTTCCCCAAGATACAAAAAAAGAGGTCAGGCTGGATAACAGCCGTACCTTCGTCGGTCTTAGCTTCGTTCACGGACACAACGATATGCGCTTGGACATCCAGAGCCTTATCAACCTCCACCCGTTTTTCCAGGAAGAGCAACTGCTGGACTGGCTGCGCGATGAGGGCAATTTGTTTGCCCAATCTGTTGAAAACGGTACTGTCGGTGAGGCGATGGGGCGAATTGATCGCCATGCGACATTGGAAGAAGTACAGTCATGGCCGCTGCGTGAGTATCTGGCCAGCGGTGGTCATCCGATGTGGTTCCGCAGCCACGTTAAAGGGTTGATGAACCAGCATCTAAAGCGATTGAATCATTCGACGCTGGAAAAGATGCGGCTGCCCATCCCCGGCGGCCGTCATTACGTCATGCCGGAAGCGGTGGGGAAGCGGGCAGGCCGGAAACTGAATATTCCCAGAGGGCATATCCAGATTGATCCCCAGTCCGGCACGGCCTGGGTCAATGATGAAGACTGGTTGGCGCTGCCGGACTCGCCCAAAAATGAAGGGATTGCCGGGATTCTGGGTGGGGCTGACCATGACGATGCGTTATGGCTGCACCCGTTTACCGACTATGACGGGGAGAAGAAAGTGTTGGCCTGGCGCAGTCCCAACCAGGCGGGCGAGTATGTGGTGTTGAAGCCAACGGCCGTTTCCCACAATCTATCCTGGTCAATGCCGGACGGTGATGCTGTTTCCTACCCCCAAGCTGACAGCCGTCAGCTGCCGCCGCGTGTAGATTTCACGGAAACGGCGTATCTGGGATTAGTAGACCCGGATTCTGCCGGGAGTTTGGGCGCGGGGGAGGCGTATAGTGTGGATGTGATGGAAACGGCCGTTGCCCAAGCCATTGCTAACCAGGGAGCGTTGGGCATGTACTGTAATTCGTTGATGCTGAACAAGGCACTGTACGGCCGTTTGCCAGACAATCCCCCTGCCCCACTGGAAGACATTATAGACAGCGCGGTAAAAACGGGCGCGGATTTGAGCCAGGTGGTGTCGTGGAACTATGCGAACTCGCGGGAGATTCTGGAAAGCCGTATACCCATCCCGGTCATCCTGCACAAACGGCTGAGTCTGGATTGGTCGGATAAGGAAAACCGCCCTCCCCTACCCCGCACCAGCGACCTGGCCGGGAGTGAAGCGCATTGGTTGGACAAATTGGAGGCTGGTGTCAAAGCACACATTCAGGCGATGCAGAAGAAACGGGACGAACTGGCAGCCCAGGCGCGGCCGCCGCAGGAACTGTTGGATGCAGCGTTGGCTGACCCGGAGGCGGTGAAGTTGGGAGCAGGATTGAATAAGGCGTATACGGCCGTTTTGCGGATGCGAAAAAAAGGACAATTTAGCAGCGTGATGGAACGGGCGAAAGCGGCGGCTGAGGATTATCTGGCGCACTTTCCCCCGGAGCGGCGCGGGACGATTTTGCTGGGGGCGTTGGGTAGTGTGTATGGGAAGGAGGATGGGGGGATGGATACGGCCGTGTGGCTTGCGGGTCGCAAGGAAGAAGGAGATAAGACCCGGCCCGGCATCGGCGAATCTTCTGTTGGTCACCATACGATTGAGGTGTTGCGGGAGATTGGTTTGCTGGATGATATCCTTTCTACTAAAGAAGGGTTGGTACTCTATCCAACGGAGTTAGACGACATTCTATTCTAGCTATCCGCTCATTTGTTCTGATGTTCAGTTTGTGCTAAAATGTTGTAATAAAACGGCATATGTAGACATCTAGTAGAGATGCCCCCTAAATACAGGGGTGCATGATGAGGATGCTTGTGTTTTTACCACTACATGTGTTTAAGTAACTGCGAGTAAAGGTAGCAATAGTATATGGCGAGAGTTAGACAAGCGTTAATCATTTTACAGCGACTTCATCGGGGGCCAGCTGATAAGAGAGATCTGATCAAAGCGGTCCAGAATTCTATTCCTCATACTTACAACCAGGTGAGCCTAAATGCGCGAGAAAGTAGTTTTGAACGAGATTTGAAAAATGTCCGCCAATGGTTTGAGGTAGAAATCATATACGACCATTCCAGCAACTTGTATTTCTTGGTC
>JAJRTP010000474.1 GCA_024278255.1 Chloroflexota bacterium
CCACATCTGGTTTGGATTATGGGGGAAATACGTCGAATCTGCCCCAAAACCGGACTATGTCCTAATTCCCACTTCTTTTTTCAATGGTCTGGTGGATTCTATGTGCTACACCACTTGAAATGGATAAAGTCGAGACAACCCTCTATTTTTACTGGCTTAACCGTACCTCATACGGCCGTTGCCCCTTCTCCAATTTGATATTTTGATCCCAATTTTCATATCCTGGTTTCACTACATGTAGTCCAACTAATTTCCCGGAGTATTGCGACTCAATCTCAAAGACCGCTAATCCAACAGAATCGGTGAAAGTGCTTATGGGCACGGTTCCAGGCAAATCAATCGTAACTTTGGCGTTTTCAATGTCATCATTAGTAGCATCATCCCAGACACGTGCTTGAAAAAGGAAGCGCTCTTGTGAGACAGGATTTCCATCCCGATCCCATATTTGCCAGCCAACAAACACCAGAATTAGAATTAGCAAAACAGCACCAAAAATAGTAATCCACCTGGGTATTTTCCCAGTGCTAATCTTATGGGATTTAGAGCCGTCTTTCCGAAGTTTTGCAATCTCGTTGGCCAAATTCGGCCGTTTTGCCTCAATTTGATCTAGCAGTTCATCACTTCTGTCTCGCCGATCCAAATATGTAACCAAATTGAATGCTTTTGCTTTTTTAGCCTCCCCTTCCAAATTTTCATAATCTACGCCAAGTGAGGAAGCAAGAAACATCAACTCAGATTTTGAAAAATACTGAGCCAGGAGATTAGCTAACTGGGTTTTGGTACGGCCGTTCATCGTGGCACCTACTTCTTTCTCAATGACATACTTCAACGCTGGAAAACGCTAGTACCCTAAGTCTACTAGAATTAGACATAATCGTAAAGGCAAAACCTTGCGTTTTTTGTTGCAATTATGGGTAAATATGGCTATGTTAGGCGTCAAATATTTTCCTGCACACGAAAGGAGCGAAAAACATGGTTAGTACAGTCGTCTTACTGCACACAGAACCAGACAAAGTAAACCAGGTAGCCGCCGCCCTGGCCGAGATTGACGGTATCAGCGAGGTCTTTTCCGTTGCCGGCCGTTACGATTTGGTCGCCATTGTCCGGGTAAGCAACAACGAGGAAATGGCAGAGGTAGTCACAGAAAAGATGCTCGCCGTCCCCGGCATCACCCGTTCCGAAACCCTCATCGCCTTCCGCGTCTTCTCCCAACATGATTTGGAGAGCATGTTCTCCATCGGCCTGGACAGTTAACAGTGGGCAGTGTTCAGTTTTCAGTATCCAGTGAGCGGTTTGGCAAGTATCAGGCGATGGGGAATGATATGGTGGTGATTGATCCGGCCACCTGTGCCATTCCCATGACGCCGCAAAATATCCGGCTGATTTGTGACCGGCATTTTGGTGTGGGGGCGGACGGTATTTGTTACGGCCCGTTGCCAGACGCGCCGCTGCCCAATACGATGCGCTTTTTCAACCCGGATGGCAGCGAGGCGGAGAAGAGCGGCAACGGCCTGCGCGTCTTTGCCCGCTATTTGTGGGATGCGGGAATTGTGACGGAATCGCCCTTTACTATCAGCATTCACGGTGAGGCGTTGGCGGTACGGGTGTTGGATGCCTCTGCCCAACAAATGGCGATTGAGATGGGGCAATTGGTATTTACGGCCGTCAACCACCCCATGACCTTCAACGAGCAGACTCTTCCGGTGACGGCCGTATCCATCGGCAACCCCCACTGCATCATCGTCACCGACCAATTAGAGCAAATCCACACCCTGGGACCGCTCATCGAAACCGCCCCCCAATTCCCCAACCGCACCAACGTCCAACTCATCAAAATCATAGACCGGCACGCCATCCAGATTGAGATTTGGGAGCGGGGTGCGGGTTATACCCTGGCTTCCGGTTCTTCCAGCAGCGCGGCAGCGGGTACGGCCGTGCGCCTGGGCCACTGCGCCAGCCCCGTCACCGTTCACATGCCCGGCGGTACAGTCCAGGTTTTTATAGATGCGGCTTGGCGGGTAGAATTGGTGGGGGAGGTTACGGCCGTTTACCAGGCCGCCTTCGCTCCCGACATCACCGAGCAACTCGCCACGTCCGGGCGCCAAGAAAAGCGTTGAGCAACTTGACTTTTCTCTGTCCGGCATTATCATTACACGTATAATACACGTGTATATATTTCCCGAGAGGTACACAATGCAAAAAAAGTTAACCATCACCATTGACCAACAAGTATATGAAGGGCTGTATGCGGTTATAGGACGCCGCCGCATTAGCCGCTTCATCGAAGACCTGGTGCGCCCATACGTACTTCATCAAGAATTAGAAACCGCCTACAAACAAATGGCTCAAGATGAAGAACGTGAAGCGGAAGCACTGGAATGGGCGGAAGCCACTATCGGAGACGTTCGTGATGAAACGCGGTGAGGTGTGGTGGGTAAACTTTGATCCATCGGTCGGCAGTGAAATCAGGAAAAAACGTCCGGCAGTCATCATCAGCAATGATGCCGCCAACAAATACCTTAATCGCGTGCAGGTGGTACCGCTCACCAGCAAAACAGGGCGCGTATATCCCAGCGAGACGCTGGTAACACTCGAAGACAAGCAAAGCAAGGCGATGGCCGATCAGTTAACGACAGTAAGTAAACAACGCTTAATCAACCAGGCAGGCAAACTGACACACACCGACATGCGCAAGGTAGAGCATGTCGTGAAAATACAACTTGGTTTGCTGGACAAGTCTGGTTATGCTAATTGACTCGGGCAAAAGTCTTGTTGACAGGAGGCAAAACATGCAAGTTGATTGGGCTTATTTACGCAGCAGTTGAAAAACCAGCGCCAAAACCCGAGAGTTTCTTGGGTCACATGACATTGACATTGCCACAGAAGAGAATGCCCGCAAGCAGCGTATTGAAGCTGAGGCAGCGTGGCAAATGCTGTCTCAGGCAAAAGACGTATATATCGTCAACGGCCGTAAAATAAACCACTGGCAGCCAGACGAAAGCAACAAAGAAGACATCCTGGCCAAAGCCATTGGCCGCAGCGGCAACCTGCGCGCCCCCACCATCAAAGTCGGCGATACCACCATCATTGGCTTTAACGAAGCATTATATGAGGAAATAATGTAGGTCAATTTTGAAAATTGACCCACAGGAGTTTGCCATGAAAGCGGCCATGTACGAACAATTCCAGCAGCCCCTTACCATTCAAACCGTGCCCGATCCCGCGCCGGACGCGGACGGCGTGGTGATTGAAGTCAAAGCCAACGGCATTTGCCGCAGCGATTGGCACGGCTGGATGGGCCACGACCCCGA
>JAJRTP010000033.1 GCA_024278255.1 Chloroflexota bacterium
AACGTGGGCTACAATGCCGAAAATAGGCTCGGCGATCCAGCCCATGGGCATAAAACTGACGTGGTTATCCGTGTCGTAACGTGGGTCTACGGTAAAGGCCATGTGCCCTACGGCCAGCATATTGTTGTGACTAAGCATTACGCCTTTGGGCGCGCCGGTAGTGCCGGATGTGTAGCAAATCATGCCCAGATCGTCCGCCTGCCCCAATGCTGTTTCTGTCTCAAAGCGATCTGGTTCCTTTTGGGCTAATTCCTGGCCCAAAGCCTGTACTTCTGCAAAGGAGATCAGCCAATCGTCCTCATAATCCCACAAGCCGCGCTCATCCCAGTAGATGACTTTTTTGACTTTGGGCAGTTGATCCTTTAATTCCAGGAATTTATCGCATTGTTCCTGGTCTTTAGCCAAAGCCAAAGTGGCGTCACAATGATTGACGATATATTCGATTTCTTTGGGGATGGCGTCGGTATACAGCCCCACGTTGGCTCCGCCGACAGCCTGCACGGCCAGAAACGCCCACAAATACTGCCGGTCATTGTCGCCAATGGAGGCCACCTGTTCGCCGCGCTGCAAACCGAGGGCGATCAGACCCAGAGCAAAAGTTTTTACCTGTTCGTAGGATTTCTGCCAAGTGTAGCCTTTCCAGATGCCCAGCTCTTTTTGGCGCACGGCCGTTTTCGCATCACCGTACTTTTGCACTTTTTGCAGGAAATATTGCGGTATTGTCTGTGGTTCGTTCATTCCGTTTTTTTGTCACGAATTACACGAATTTTCACTAATTTCTTTCGTGGCAATTCATGAAATTCGTGTTCAACAATCAGTCTTGTCCCAAATAAGCGCGGATAACATGCTCATCATTCTTAACTTCGTCTGGCGTGCCGTCCCCAATCTTCACGCCAAAGTCCAGCACCACCACCCGGTCCGAAATATCCATCACCAACCCCATATCATGCTCAATCAGGACAATGGTGATGCCGCGCCGCTCGTGAATGTCCAGAATAAAGCGGGCCATATCCTCCTTCTCTTCCACATTCATGCCGGCCATCGGTTCATCCAGCAGCAGCAGTTCCGGTTCCAACGCCAGAGCGCGGCCCAATTCTACCCGTTTCCGCAAACCGTAAGGCAGCGCCCCCACAATCGCCCGGCGGATATGGGCAATCTCCAGAAAATCTATGATTTCTTCCACGATTTCCCGGTTTTCCACTTCCACGCGCCGCGCTTTGCCCCAGTAGAGCATACTTTGCACCATGTTTTCTTTCATGTGGATGTGACGGGCGGCCATGATATTGTCCAGGGTGCTGAGGCCGGTGTAGAGGGCGATGTTCTGGAAGGTGCGGGCAATGCCCAGAGCGGCGACTTTGTGGGTGGGGGTTTGGGTTAAATCTATCTCTTTGAAGAGGATACGGCCGTGCTGCGGCCGGTAGAATCCACTGACACAATTCAGCATGGAAGTCTTGCCCGCGCCATTGGGGCCAATGATGGCCCGAATTTCTCCTTTACGCACGCCAAAGCTGACGTCGGTAAGGGCGGCGTTGCCGCCAAAACTCAAGGAAACATTCTGGACGGTAAGGAAGTCGGCGTTTGCACTCATATGATTTTCAGGCGAAGCGTCGCTCCGCAACATTAACGATGTTCGATTGACCCGGTCGCTTGCAGGACGTGCGAGCGGTTGTGTGTTTTCAGGTGGAGTTGTTACCTTCTTCTCGTCTATTACAAAAGTAACATAAGGTGGGCGTACTGGCAAATTATCGGTGTCATTTGCTGGGTTTGGGAGGCGCTGATGTGTACGGCCGTATCCCGACCACGCTCTCTCTGAGGAAGGACACAGACTTGCCCTGAGCTTGCCGAAGGATTAACGCAGATGGACGCGGATTTGGTTGGGGTTACGGCCGTTCACCATTTACAATTCACCATTCACAATTTGGGAGTACGGCCGTAAACAACTGGAGCATTACGGCCGTACCTCCCAACCACACCATATCTTCCCCCGTCTGGTGTACTCTGGAACGGCCGTGCCTCCCAACGCATGACAAATCCTGACGAGGTGTGGAGTTACGGCCGACCCACGCGCCTTAGTAGGCGACCAACAATAAATTATCTGAAATGGAAGCCCATTCGCCAATTCCACTAACTTATTTGCGAAAAGGAATAAGATTGATGCTCTCCATACTTCCGTCACGATATAGAAGCAAAATATAATTGCTATCGGGTGTGAAGAGTATTTTTGATATAGTAGTTTTTCCAGTGATATTTTTCCAGTAGTTGCCCGTTATTGACCAAATGTGGACTTGATTGTTAGCCATTAAAATACTTACATATTGTCCATTGGGTGAAAAAAGCAATTGTAATGGATAATCTTCAAGAATGTTGTTGTCTAACTTTACATATTCTTGCTGTTGCATATCCCATATTTGGATCGAGATGTTGGTAATGAAACCTAACAATTGCCCATTAGGTGAAAAAGCCATCAATTTGGGGTATGTGTCATTTTGGATGTTTTCTAATTCAGGTACAGGTAATTCTTGAATATTTTGGTTTTCAATATCCCACAAAATGATGGGTGATTGCGAAGATGCCGAGATGCTGTTTGTTCTTCCTATTGCAAGAAGCATGTCTTGAGGAGAAAACGCTAAATTACTGAAGTACAATTGCAATGGGAAAGACATCTCTTGTTTGGCAAGTAAATCCACGACTGTAATTACACATGGTTGAATTTCTCCACAGATCGTTCCAATCGCTAAATATCGATTATTTGCGGAAAAACTTAAATTGCCAATGGTATTACCAAATAATATTTCATTGACTAACGCTCCGTCAGATGTTTGATAAATGTAAACGATTTCTTCACATCCTCCGTTAGCCAACCACTTGTTATTACGAGAAAAAAGCAACACATTTGTACAATTAACCGATGCGGGCGGTTTGACCGCTTCCCATTTTACTATACCTGCCTCCAAATCAGTCAAAATTGTTTTTTCAACTATCGCTGTTGCAGAATAAGTATAATCGCTGGAATATATTCCACGATAGTTGTTAACTTGTGTCATCCATTCTCCCCATAGGGTGACAGTTGGTGTGATTTTAGGGAACTTTTCTGCAGTAGCTGATTGAGATGTAATACTTGGCGTTATCTGAAAAGGAATGGGAGTTGATGTGAGTATATGTTTGGTTGGGTTTACAGGATTCGTTACGGTAGCAGATGTAACCACATTAGTTTGTTCGGGTTGGACAGAATATTGGGTAGTCACGGTTAACTGAACGGATTCTTCGACACGTTTATGTTGACAAGCTGACAAACTAATTATTACCACAAAACAAATGGTCACTAACCTGTTAACGCTGCTAGAAAAGTACAGTTTTGTCATATCTTACTCCCACTCTGGTACGGTCTTCCAGGCTGCGTGTTACACCTGGCCAGCAAAAATAATTACCCGATCCTTCTCAAGTACATATTTATTTTCCCCGCCGAAGCCAATAAAACCATTGCCTCTTCCCTTCTTGTCATGCAGTATATTCCCATGGGTTCCTCTTGTAAACCCTTTGGTGCGGTTGATGCGGCCTGTGTCGTGCGCTATGCGCTCCGGGACTTTGGGTTACAATTTTGTCCAGAAACATCACCTTAAAATTTATCTGCGCCCCCTCTTTCTGTGGTATACTCAGGCCCATGCGGGGCATTACAACAATTGAGCCGTCGGCCCGCATCGTCTCAATCCACCAACCAATTATAAGGAACAGCGCACAACATGGGTGACAACAACCACAAGCCCTTTGTCCATTTACACTGCCACAGCGAATTTTCCCTGCTGGACGGCCTGAGCCGGGTAGACGATCTGGTAGAGCGAGCCATCGAGCTAAACCAGCCGGCCATTGCCCTGACCGACCACGGCGCCATGTACGGCACGATGCCTTTTTACCACGCCGCCAAAAAAGCGGGCATCAAACCGATCATCGGTATTGAAACCTATATGGCGATGCGGTCCATGCAGGACAAAGATCCGCAGCGGGACAAAGACCGCTACCACATGCTCCTCCTGGCGGAAAACCAGACCGGCTACCTGAATCTGCTGCAAATTGCCAGCACGGCCCAACTGGACGGCTTCTATTATAAACCGCGCATTGACCGCCCGTTTATGGCGGCCCATAGCGAAGGTATCATCGCTACCACCGGCTGTATGGCGGGTGAAATTCCCAGAGCCATCGGGGCGGGTAAGATGGAACTGGCTCACGCCTTGATGGATGAGTACTTGCAAATCTTTGGCAAAGAGCGGCTGTTTATTGAATTGCAGGAACACAGTATCCCGGAACTGACGGACATCAACCGGAAGCTGATTGAGATGGCGGCGCATTACGGCCTGGAAAACAACTTTTTAGCCACCAACGACGTGCATTACACCCGCGCCGAAGACGCTGACCCGCATGGCGTCTTGTTGTGCGTCCAGACCAGTTCCACCGTCAAAAATCCCAAGATGAGCTTTTCGGATAAAGGGTATTACGTCCGCTCTTATGAGGAGATGTTTCAACTGTTCCGGCAAAATGGGTACGACGAAGGCGTCATCCGCAACGCGCTGCAAAACAGCCTGCGCATCACGGAAATGTGTGACGTGAATTTGGATTCGGAAGGGTATCATTTACCG
>JAJRTP010000475.1 GCA_024278255.1 Chloroflexota bacterium
AAGCAAATGATGGAATTATAGGTGATTCCGGTATAATAGCTATGAAAACAGGCGGGCAAAAGCCCCGCAGCAATTCTTAAGCGCAACTGAAACGTCGTAAGAATATCCTCTACTTGTTTTAGCCAAATCCTCTGATTTTAAGGAGACACTATGCGCCGCAGCGCCCCACGAAGCATGAAAACAACTCTCTCACCCTCTTGTTCTCTGCGTCCTCTGCGTCTTTGCGGTTATTATAAAGGAGATACCATGATGCTTAAAAAAGATCCACGCTTGATGAGCGTTCTTCTGCGTCTGGGCAGTTTGATTTTCCCCGTTTTCGCTTTATTCATTTTAATTTCCACCTTTCAAGCCACGCGGGCGGCCGGAGAAGGCTACGCGCTGGAATTTGACGGAACCAGCGATTATGTAGAATTCGACCCGCTGACTGACACTATTGGGGCCAACTGGCAATACACAAAAACAGTTTCCGTGTGGGTAAAACCCACTACATCAGCTCCAATTCCAACTTTTGCATTACCGGAAAATGGCGCGCTTATTGTGGGTGACTTTCCCATCTGGTTCGGTATCTATTGGGCTAATATTGATGGCGTAGACAAAATTTGGGTTTTCAATATTACAGATGCAACCAGCCCTGTCCGTGCGGCTGTTGGGATTCCCCATAATGCCAATGAATGGGTACATATTGCCCTAGTACACGAAAACACAACCATGTCGGTATACAAAAATGGGTCTTTAGTAGAGACAGTTGCTACCGGGCCAACAGCATTAGGCCATTTTGCGCCAGGGGGAATCGAGCTACGAGTTGGCGGCTATATTCACACAAACCGCGACGGTTTATTTACAGGGGAAATTGATGAGGTCCGTTTATATGATACTCCTTTAACACCAACTGAAATTCGACAGGATATGTTTCGGCCTGTTACCAGTCCGCCTTCCAACTTAAAAGCCTATTATGCTATGTCAGACGGCATAGGAACGATTTTGACGGATGACAGTGGTAACGGATGGAATGGTACGTTAATAGATGGTCGCATAGGCAGCCAAAAACCACCAGACGGCGATACGGCCGCCTGGATAACCTCCACTGCTTTTGCCGGGCCGCGCAACGCGCTGGATTTTGACGGGGCGAATGATTTTGTGGCTCTGAACAGCAATGCCCAAACCTTGATAGGCGGCGGTTGGGCCAGCAGCAAAACAGTTGACCTGTGGCTGAAACCGATGTCCAATGGGCCGGTGGCAGCCAACGCCGCAGCGGGTAATGTTCTCGCCGGAGGGGCAAACTGGGGCATCAGCCAGGCTGCCATCGGCGGGCAGGACAGTCTGTGGGTTTGGAATAATGACGGCAATGAGGATCGGATCAGTATCCCCTACACGCCTTTGTTGTGGACGCACATCGCTCTGGTGCATGATGGCGGCACATTAACAGCTTACAAAAATGGGGAGTTGGTGGGCAGTATCCCCAGCGGCGCAACCAGCGGCGATGGGGCAGTCTATGCAGGCGGGCGGCCGGGCGGCCAGAATTTTACCGGGGCGCTGGATGAACTGCGTTTTTGGGATTACGGCCGTACCCCAGCCGAAATCCAGGCGCAGGAATCTCTTTCCCAAACCCTCGCCTACAATCAAAGCGGATTGACCGCTTACTACCGTTTTGATCAATATAACGACAGCGACCAGACCACTTTATTCGACACCACGCCTGGTAATCATAACGGCACACTGACAAACATGGACGGCAACAGTGACTGGGTTGCCTCCGGGGCTTTCAACATTCAGGACGCCCTGCTCTCTGTCTATCTGCCCCTTATCCTGAAGTAAGACCGGGCTTTGCCCGCCCAGGATATAAATCCAGCCCGGCCCCTGGCGGCCGGGCTTTTTTGTGTCTGGCGGCGAAAGATATGATCTGGTTTGGCTGACGGCCGTATCCAACCAGGCCGGGAAATGTGGTGAAAATCGGGAATTTATCCTATAGTTAGCAAGAAAACGACAAGTCAAATGAACAAAAAACTATGGGTCTTTCGGATTTCACGGGGTGTAGGGGCGTACCCTTGTGGTCGCCCAGAGGTGGGCGGGTACAAGACCCGCCCCTACAATGCAAAAACCCGTGAATTCCCAGAGAGCCAAAACTATAGGGCAATTTGGCAAATCGCCCTACATTTCCGAAGGAGAAAACGTGCGCGCATTTGCTTATGTGATTGCCTTATTTTCCAGTTTATTGCTTATCGATCCCAAAATCGGTTTGTGGCGGGGACTGCTGTGGATTCCCAAGCTGATGATGGCCGCGTTGGCTCCATTTACGGCCGTCCTGGGTGGCATCAGCATCATATTAGGCATATTGCGCCGGGATAAGTGGACGATAGCCGCCGGGGTGTGGGGTACGGCCGTGACCCTGCTGCACATTCGGCAAGTCACCACCTCGCGCGATGACGCCTTTGTCCGGGCCTTTGGTCCCGACTGGGAAAACCGCATCCCGCCGAACCTGCGCCGCCAACTAACGCCCACCCACTGGCAAATTCCCGGCCGCGATCCTGGCCCAGGTATTATTCAATGCGACATCATCTACGGCACAAACGTAGATACCCAGGCAGAACTTCCGGCAGATATCTTACTGCCGCCGGAAGGCATCCCCCATACCGGGCTGGCTTTGCTCTTTGTCCATGGCGGCGCCTGGCTGTACGGCCAAAAAAATATCCAAAAATACCCCTTGTTCAACATCCTGTCCCAGCAGGGGCACATGATCATGGACATCAACTATACCCTGGCCCCGGAAACCGGCATTATGGGCATGGTGTCTGATGTGCAGCAAGCTATTCTCTGGCTCAAACAGCACGCTGAAGAGTACGATATTCGCCCGGATCGGATCGTTTTAGGCGGCCAATCAGCCGGCGCTCACCTGTCTTTGCTTACGGCCTACTCAGCCCACGATCCCGCCATGCGCTCACCCAACCTGCATGGAGACCTATCAGTACGCGGCGTCATTTCTTATTACGGCCCGACTGATATGATTACCATGTATGATCAGATGGAAGCCCGATTTGGCCCCTATGCCAACAAGCGGGTAAGCCTTGAACTGCAAAATCTGCTGGAAGCCCGCGGTTATAAAGGCAAGGCGCTGGTTGAAGGTTTGCCCGGCTTTGTCGGCGGCACACCGGCCGAATTACCCGACATCTACCGCCATATCTCGCCTATGTATTACGTAGGCCCGCACTGCCCGCCCACACTTCTGGTTCATGGTACCCATGATTTTTTGATTGACTATCATTATTCTGAACAGCTTTATAATGCGCTGCGGCTGGCCGGTGTACCTACCGTTTTTATTACCATGCCGGGCTGTGACCATACCTTTGAAGCCATCTTTCCGCGTATTTCTCCCTCATCCCAGACGGTAGCTTATTATGTAGAACGATTTCTGGCTCTCATGGTATAATAGCGTCGGGAAGTGGAGTTGCTTGAAGTTTGTCGGGAAAACGGTCGTACCCCACCCAGCATTTCTTTACTCCCCTGTTTTAAAAAACACAGCCAACATCGCAGCCAGCAATATTCGCCGATACCATTCTAGTTCGTTACAATTTACCCGGTCATTTTGACCGTATTGGCATTGGTACGTAAAGTAGTAATTCGATGCAGGTCTTTTGTTGAGAGGAGGAAACTCATGAAAAGAAAAACAGAGAAGAGTAATATTGATTACGGCCGTACCCGAACAATCCCCAGATTTTTGTTGATAATCCTGGTCTTTATCGGAGGCGCCCTCATTCTGGCTGCTTGCGGCAGAGGTGATGACGAAACACCGGAAACGCCCCCCACCAGCACATCCCCCGAACAAGCGGGCAACGCCTGGGAACGTGTCCAGTCTTCCGGCCGATTAGTCATCGGCACCGCCGCCGACTACCCCCCCTTCGAATATCACACCGAAGAATTCCAGTTGGACGGCATGGACATCGTCCTCATCAGCGAAATCGCCCAAAAATTGGGCGTCACGCCCGAATTCAAAGATATGGCCTTTGAAGGATTGGGTGGCGCTGTCCAGCTAGAGCAGGTTGACGTAGCCATTGCCGCCCTGTCTGTCACCGACGAACGGGAAGCCATCGTAGACTTCTCCAACGTCTACTTTGTCAGCGAAGACGCCGCCCTGGCCCGCGCAGACGCCCCCCTTGACCAACTGCAAAACGTCGAAGAATTGGCCACCATGCGCGTGGCCGTACAGCGGAATACCGTCTACGACAACTGGCTCCAGGAAAATATGGTAGATACCGGTCTGATGCCCCAGGAAAATCTACTGGTCTACGACAAAATAGAAAACGCCATCCGCGATCTCAAAGAAGGCCGGAACGATATTGTCGTCCTCGACCTGCAACCTGCGGAAATTGCTGTCAGTGAAGGCGGCGTCAAAATTGTCGGCCAAGGATTGAACTTGCAACGCTTTGCCATTGCGTTGGCCCAGGGCGAAACAGAATTGCAGGAACAAATCAACAGAGCTTTGACTGAACTGCAAAATCCCGGCCGGCTGACCGAGATCATTGCCGAATATACAGACATCAACCCGGAAGAGATTCCCCCGCTGCCTACGCCAGCCCCGGAAAAACCCACACCAGCTCCCACACCGGAAGGCTGTATTGACGGCATGGCTTTCATCCAAGACCTGAACCTGGATGACAACAACATGAAAAACCCGCCCAAGATGCCGCCGGGCGTTCCCTTCCAGAAGGGCTGGCGCATCCAGAATTCCGGTACCTGCGAATGGAATTCCGGCTACAAACTGGTTTACGTTAGCGGTAATACGCCATTGGCCCGTATGGGTGGTGAACCCACGGCCGTCCAGGGCGTCGTGCCTTCCGGCAAACAATATGACATGTGGGTAGACCTGGTTTCCCCGCTTTATGCCGGCACATACCAGGGTTTCTGGCAAATGGTCAATGATGAAAATCGTCCCTTTGGCGAGAGGATTTGGATAGGCATCGAAGTCGTAGGGCCGCCGACAGCCACACCGGCAGCCACCCAAACACCTTCATCCGGGATGGCTTTCACAGTCAACAGCACCAATATTACGGCCGGCCAATGTGTTATCTTTAACTGGGCCGTTCAGGGAGCGCAGACCACTTACTTCTATCCTTTAGGAGCAAACTGGCCTGACTATCCTGTACCGCCAGTCAGTTCCGCTACAGAATGTCCCACAGCCACAACCACTTACGAACTACGGGCAGCTTACAGCAACGGCACTTCTGAACTGCGACAAATCCAGATTTACGTAAAACCCAATACGGCCGCCCCCCAAATCACCCGCTTTACCATTGATCCTCCCGGACAGGCGGCCCTGGGACAAAGCATTAAAATCGTCTGGCAAGTTGAAGGGGATGTATCCAATGTGCAGTTGCTGCGCAACGATACAGTCCTGTGGAACGGCGCACCCCATTCCGGTTCATTTAGCGACATTCCGCCCTCAACAGGAACAGTGGCTTACAAATTGGTAGCTACCGGCCCCGGCGGAACCAGCAATGCTCAACACAACATCACCATTGTAAACACAACCCCGCCAACGGCTACACCCATACCGCCAACTCCGCAGCCTGATCCGCCGGTTATCCTGTCATACTCTGTGCAACCTACCAGTATTGTCAGCGGTGCTTGCGTACAGATTCAATGGGCTGTCGGCGGCGGCACTACCAAA
>JAJRTP010000034.1 GCA_024278255.1 Chloroflexota bacterium
AACAAGCGGCCGGCGTATGAGGCGATGCGGGCGCGATGAGCCGTAAGCTGTAATCCGAACACGGAACATGGTTTAGGGAACACAGGTTATAGCCAGATGATGATGAAAAACTGGATTGCGATCGGAGATGTCGGCGTGGTCGCGGCGGATCGAATAGTAGCGGTTGGCCCGATTGAGTCGGCTCCCATCAAGCGGCTGGTGGCAGCGCTTCCCCTGGCCCGGATTGTGGTGTTGACGGGTGGACGGCGGCGGCAGTCGGTGTTGGTATTGGACAGCGGACATGTGGTGGTGACGGCGTTGAGCGTGGCGGAGATTGTGGCGGCGCTGCGTGACGCTTGAAACGTGAGGAGGCGTGGTGAAACAGACGATCATTTTTGTGGATGGGGGGATTGCCGGCGTGGGGCACACGGGGGCGGCGGCGGTGGCCCGCACGCCAGAAGGGTATTTCCTGGGGTGGTTGAGCCGGCAGATGCCGCGGATGACCAATAATGAAGCGGAATATCAGGCCGCGCTGCTGGGGCTGGAATTGGCGCGAAAATTGGGGGTGCGGCGGGTGGAAATTGTCGCCGATTCGGAAGTGGTCGTGCGCCAAATGCGTGGTTTTAGCCGGGTACACAGCGCCCGGTTGAAGCGGCTGCACCAGGAGACGTGCCGGGCCGCAGCCAGTTTTGAAGGAGTGGTTTTTACGCATGTTTCGCGGGATAAAAACCGGCTGGCCGATGCCCTGGCAGCGGAAGCGATTGACGGCCGTGTCGTCCAGATGCCGCCCATGAAAACGAACGCCAGGAGTGGGTGGGGGCGCAAATGGCGAGGTAAATCGGGCCTGCGTCGGGGCGAGGGCTGATGAGGTGAAACGATGCGCGTGGTGGTGAGTTACGATATCAGCGACGATAAGCGGCGGACGAAGGTGGCAAAGATCATGGAAGGGCACGGCTACCGGGTGCAGTACAGCGTATTTGAATGTGATTTGGATAAACGCAAGCTGGCAGCGCTCAAGAAAAGGCTGAAACCGTTAGTCAATACGAAAGAGTGGGAGAGCGTCCGGTTCTACCCTTTGACTGCCGATTGCCAAAAAAACATTTCGGTGTTGGGTAAAGATTTAGCCCGGCAATTGGAGACGATCACAATTGTCTAAAAGGTTGTTGGAAAAGCTTTGTAGTGGACGATGGTTACTTTCCTTTTTTGATAGCCGTGATCCGATCCAGCCGGAAAGTACGATTGGCTTGGGCGCGGTAGCTGTAGGCATGGAGGTAGGTGAGAGCGGCGCGCGTTTCCAGGCGCAGGGGTTCGATTTCGTGCCACCTGACTTCGCATAGCCCAGCAGCGCGATAGGCGATATGAAGCGTGCTATTTGCGATGATGGCTTCTTTGATGGCGTTAAAGAGTTGCGGGGCGGGGGATTGGTAGGCGGGAAAGAAGGCATCGCGACCTCGAATGACGTCATCTAGTTGTTGTAGCGTATGCTGCGCTTGGCGTTCCAGTTCGGCAACTGTGTCTGGCGGCAGGGTTTGCTCCAGGCTGTAGAGTTGAGCGGTGGGAGCGGGGTGGGGGAGCCGGAGATATTTTTGTAGGCCGAGGAGGAGACGCAGGCTGAACCAGTGGGTGGGAAGGTCCAGGTCGCCCAGATTGGTGGGATTTGGGTGGGAGGGTTCAGATAAAGTGGGCGGTTGGTTGAGGGGGTACCCCTGCCGGGCCAGCCAGCGGCGCAGTTTGGGAATCAGTGGGGGATCAATGAGGGCATGGCGTGGGCTGATCTGCTCCAGGATATACGGGCGCAGCCGCCGGTTTTGCCAGATGTTCTGCAACTGTTGGGGGTGGGCAGTGCTGAGGAGGGGGCCGTGGATGCGGTAGGCGTGGGCGCGGCGCAGCCAGGATCGGAGTTGGCGCCGCTGCGCCGCGGGTAACGGCGTCTGGATTGCTGTCTCCAGCAGCCAACGGATGTGATCGTACCCGTAATGGTAAGCTGGGTGGCTGGCAATGGATAACGGGGCGAGACGCAGGCCGCCATCGGGAAGGCGTTGGCCGAGTTGAAGGAGATCGAAGAGAAGCCAGGTAGGCAATCCGTCCGGCAAGGTAAGTTTCCAGGCGTCAGGAGCTGAGATTGCCAGGCGGGCGGCAGTCACGGCGGTGGCCGGCGGTGTGTACCGTTGGCGGGCCAACATTTGTTCCAGATAGGCGACCTTATCCAGCGTCAAGATGTCTGACCAACCGAGGCTGCTTACCGTCTTCCGCCAGATTTCTGGTTGTTGAATGGTCTGGTAGAGACGGTCAATCTGGGCCTGATGGGGAAGCTTTAACCAATCTGTGGCCTGTGGAGATAAGACGAGATGGCGAGATGTGAAGGCGAGTAGATCGGCCGCAAATAGCAGGGTGAAGTGACTGGCTAGAATTGGGTGGCGGCGAACGGTTAACAGGTTGGGTTTGGGCTGGTCAATCCAGCCGGCCAGGGCGCGCAGGTGACTGGGGGCGAGAAAGCGGCCGCGGGGAAGCTGGGGGGGCTGATTCTGGTGGCAATACGCCAGACAAAGCGTAAGGGTACGCGGCGTGAGTGTATAATAGGGAAAAGAATCCTGTTTATAAACCGGCAAACTGCGCTTAATTTGAGTCATAAAATCATCTCTTATGATGCATTGTAGATCAAAATGGGAAACGGTAAAAGAGGGTCTACACAGTGGCAAAAAGATGACATTTGGCGAATGAGGCTCGCTGAAGGCGATTGAGGGCGGAACTAAACGATTGAGGGCGAAAACAGGGTGTGGAATGGGGTAGGAGAAGATGAGAAGAAGCTTAAATTTGTACAAAAATCCAACGATAAACGAACACCCTCGCAAACATGAAGCCAGTGGGGCGCGGAACGGCGATTTCGGAAGGAAAAAGGCTGCTGGCGGTTCACATAAGGCACATTTTGTGGTAAAATAGCGGCAGTCGGCGGCCGCATTCCCACTGTGGATAACTACTGTCGGAACGGCCGCGTTTGCCCATGAGGGATTTAGACCGATCACGCCAGGGATTTCTTCAGCCGGCCAACCGGTCGGAACGGCCGCGTTTGCCCATGAGGGATTTAGACGCAGGCCATTGCAACAAGCGACAATAAAATAATC
>JAJRTP010000476.1 GCA_024278255.1 Chloroflexota bacterium
GGCCGTGCCTGGGCGTATGGCTTTGGCTTTATCGGCGGCATTCTGGGTGGAGCGTACAATACCAGCGGGCCGCCGGTTATCGTGTACGGTTCTTGCCGCCGCTGGCCGCCTGACGAGTTTAAGGGGAATTTGCAGGGCTACTTTATCCCGGTTACGCTGCTGGTGTTGGTGGTGCATGGGGTGAGTGGTAATTATACGACGGCCGTGTGGAAAAATTTCCTCTGGGCTATTCCTGGCATCATTCTGGGCTTGATTGGCGGCTTTTTCCTCAGCGGCCGTCTCGATCCCCACCGCTTCCGCAAAATCGTCCTGATTTTGTTACTGTTTTTGGGGCTGCGCCTACTTTTGTAAGTTAATAAAATCCGCAAATGTGCAATTGTATTGCGTATTTGCAAAAATCTTATTATACTGATATTTGTCGGCTTGTTGGAAAAAGCACGTAGGCTCAAAAATAATTTGACGAAGGACGATTTATGAATATTGATATTCCGTTAGCAGGATGGTTGTTGTCCATCATAACCTTCATGTTAGGAACCATCACCCCTTTCTTATATCAGCGTTTCTTTCATGAGGGTATAGCGGTTCGGCAGGCGTATGATGTGAGGGCAACCACACAAGATGAGACTGAGAAGCATCAAGGTAAAGTCATCTTCAGTACTATCGTGAAATTTGCTAATGCCCAAAAGGAGGCCATCCTGCTGGATGGTATAGAAGTCTCGTCTATAACGACAGAGGGTGTGTATTTTCAGTCAATTGGCTTTAAATTGAAGGTTAATGAACCTGGTGACCAAATTTACTTGCCACCTCAGACAACTCCTGACCAAGCACTCGATTACTTACCTTTGTTAATAAAGTCGAACGAAGAACGTATCATAGCGATTGGTTTTAGCTTTCGATACAATCCGAAAGAGGATAAAGGTGCTGTTGTCAAATTAAGTAATTACGTAGAAAAACAAGGTTTGAAAGTGGCGTTTCGAATCAATGGCAAATACCGGGACTATGTAATGAAAGTAAGCAGATCCGATTGACGGTTATGTTATCTAATAATACACATTCATCTGGTACCGTTCTGCATGTGAAGTACATGTCGCTATACTGACAAGGAGCGGGATATGATTCCCCGTTTATTAGCCCCCAAAATGCAATCATTAGCTGGAAAATTCCCCGTTATTACCCTGACCGGCCCACGTCAGTCCGGCAAGACCACGCTGGTAAAGGCGGTTTTCCCGGAATTACCCTACGTTTCGTTAGAAGAGCCGGATATACGCCAGTTTGCCTTGACCGACCCGCGCGGGTTCTTATCTAATTACCCGCATGGCGCTATTCTGGATGAGGTGCAACGGGCGCCGGACTTATTTTCTTACATCCAGGCCATCGTAGACAGCAACCGGGAGACCCTATTTGTCCTGACCGGCTCCGCCAATTTTTTGTTAATGGAGCAAATCAGCCAAACATTAGCCGGGAGAAGCGCAGTTCTTCATTTATTGCCTTTCTCCATGCCGGAATTGCTGCAAGGGGGATTCGTTTTTGCCCAATACGAACAACTGCTTTTTACCGGTCAGTATCCCCGTATTTATGACCGGGGTATTGCCCCGACAGATTTTTATCCGGCGTACATTCAAACGTATGTCGAGCGGGATGTACGCCAGATTCAGAATATAGCCGACTTGAACACATTTATTCTCTTTGTCCAACTGTGCGCCGGCCGCACCGGGCAGCTTCTCAATTACACCAATTTGGCTAACGATACGGGCATCAGCCCCAATACAGCCAAAGCCTGGTTATCCATTTTGGAAGCATCGTACATTGTGTACCGGCTTTATCCCTATCATAAAAATTTCAAAAAGAGGCTGGTTAAAGCGCCCAAGCTATACTTTTATGATACCGGTCTGGCCTGTTCACTGTTGGGCATTCGCAGCGCGGAGCAGGTTAATGTGCATTTTCTAAAAGGGGCATTGTTTGAGAATCTGATCATTAACGAATTTATCAAACGCGACCTGAACCAAGGGGTACGCCGGCAACTCTGGTTCTGGCGGGATAGCCAGGGAAAGGAGATAGATTGTTTGCTGCCCAGCGGTGACAAGTTGGTTCCAGTGGAAATCAAGGCTGGTAAGACGATCTCCGGCAGCTATTTTAGCAATATCAACTACTGGCAGCAGCTTAGCGGGCAAAAGAATCCCGGTTACGTCGTGTATGGCGGCGACGCTTCATTGCAGACAAGTAACGGCAATCTGGTTAGCTGGCAGGAGTTGGACATGGTAAGGTGAGATGATAATGGCTTGTTAATGCACGGCCGTATCCGAAAACAAATTCACCACCGCCACTTCCACAATACTGAGTTCATTCTGTTGGTCCTTTTTCCTGTAATCGTTGTAAATCCTGGGTTGCTTCCAGGCGAGTCAAGGTGGTCACGGCCGTATGCTCATGAATAGCGCGGGTGGGATGGGATGGCGGCAGGTGACGGGCGATTTCTACGTGGGCCAGCGCCTCTTCATAAGGCATTTGCAGCGTTAAGGCATGGCTGATGCACTCCCGCCACACCTCTTGCGCCCGCTTTGTTTTGCCTGCCAGCCAGTTATACTGGCCCCAATACAGCCAGGCGCGCGGCGCGGCAATGGGAAACGAACGGGCAAAAACGCGCAAACGATTCGCAGCCTCACGGGCCGGTTCTTCCCATTCAGAGTGCGCCCGCCCGGCTGAAATGTCCTGCTGCCACAGGGCCAAATAGACCTGCGGCACGGCCGTATATGCATTATACAAATACAGCATAAACGGGATGGTATGGGCCAACTGCTCCGTCAGGCTGACGGCCGTATCCCGCGCCCGATCCCATTCCCCCTGCCGCAAATAGCCTACACTCAGCCCGCCCATAATGGCTAAATGCGACGCCTGATCCAGCCCCCGTTCATGCAAAGCTGCTGCTTCTTCCCATTGGGAGACGGCCGTTTCCAGACTGCCGCTGTGTATATTAAACAACGCCTGCAAATGCAAAGCCCACGCCTGCTGCTGCAAATTCCCCTGCCGCAGCGCCAGATCGTACTCCTGCCGGGCTAGTTCCCCCGCCCGCCGGAAATCCCCCCGGTAATAGGCCAGGTAGCCCAACATTTGCCAGCTATCCGCCAGCGTGCGCCAATCCCCGATGCGCTGGCTGATGGCCGCCGCCTCCTGCAAAAAGTCGGCCGATTCCGGCCAGCGGCCCCGCCCGGTGGTATACATCGCCCGCCGCACCAATGCCGTCGCTTTGGCCTCGTCCGAATCAATCTGCTCCGCTAACTGCAAAGCACGACGGCCGTATAAATCCGCCACCTTATGTAGGCGCACAAAACCCAGCCCCATCCCCGTATTGGCATAAGCCACCGCCAGCTCCGGCGACGCCGCGTTGATTTGCTCCTCCAGGTTGATATAAATGCCGCCGGTGTAATAGCAGCGCCAGAACTCATTGTAGAAAAAGTAACTTTGTGACAGCAGCCGGTAAGCGTGACTGCGCTCCACCCGCTCGGCCGTCCCATCCAGCCGCCCCAAAAAGGCGGAAGGCCAGAGCAAATGGACGCCCTGTAC
>JAJRTP010000477.1 GCA_024278255.1 Chloroflexota bacterium
CCGGCAGCCTTTGCAAAGCGTCTACTCCTGGAATCCGGAATTGGTGTCTCACCTGAATGGTAACTCACCAGTTGATGTGGTGCATGTGGAACATTTGCGCGGGGCGCGGTACGGTGTGTATTTGCAGCAGCATACTAATCTGCCGGTTGTGTGGGACAGCGTTGATTGTATTTCCCATTTGTTCCGGCAGGCGGCTGCCCAAAGCAAAAGTATGCTGGGCCGGATGCGCAGCCGGTTTGAATTAGGGCGCAGCGCCTGGTACGAAGGTTGGTTGATGGATAAGTTTGATCACGTTCTGGTCACATCACCCATTGACAAGCAGGCTTTGCTGGACCTGGTTCCAGATGATGTGGCAGCTTCGCCTGTTTCTGTGCTGGCGAACGGGGTGGATACGATTAACTTTTACCCCGATCCCACTGTGGCCCGCGACCCGGAAACGCTGGTTATCAGTGGCAAGATGAGTTACCATGCCAATATCACGATGGTGCTGCATTTAGTGAACGAAATTATGCCGCTGGTTTGGGCGGCACGGCCGTCTGTCAAACTGATCATCGTGGGCAAAGACCCGGTGCATGAAATTACGTCATTAGCAGAAAACCCCAACATTATTGTTACTGGGACAGTGGACTCTGTAACCCCTTATTTGCAGCAGGCTACCATTGCTGTTGCTCCTATCACTTATGGGGCGGGTGTGCAGAACAAAGTGCTGGAAGCGATGGCTTGCGCTACGCCGGTTATTACCACGCCGCGGGCTGTGTCCGCTTTGCAAGCCGTACCGGGTGAGGATGTGTTGGTGGCCGACAACGCGGCTGATTTTGCCTCAGCCATTCTGAACGTATTTGGTAATCCGGAAAAGCAAGAGATGTTGGGCAGAAACGGCCGTCGCTACGTTGAAGCAACCCATCAATGGTCCAGTATAGCCGCCCAACTGGAAACAATCTATCAGGACACGATCCACGTTTACGCCCAACAAGCGGTACAAGCGTGAGGAAGTGAAATTGCTATGGTAATCATTCAAACGCCATTACGAATCAGCCTGTTCGGCGGCGGCACCGATTTTCCGGCCTATTATCTGGAGCATGGCGGCTGTGTTCTTAACACCGCCATTGACAAATACATATTCGTCACCATTAAAAAGCGCTTTGATGACAAACTGCGCATTGGTTACTCGCAGACAGAAATGGTAGACAGCGTGGATGAGATTCAACACGAACTCATCCGCGAGGCTTTACGCCATACTGGCATTACGCACGGTGTGGAAATTACGACGATGGCCGATATTCCTACGAAAGGATCCGGTTTGGGGTCGTCTAGCACGGTTACAGTGGGCGCTTTGCACGCTATGTATGCCTACAAACGGGAATTGGTTTTAACGGAGCGGCTGGCGCAGGAAGCCTGCGTGATTGAACGGGAAATCTTGCAGAAGCCCAGCGGTGTGCAGGACCAATATATTGCGGCCTATGGCGGTTTCCGGTTTATGGAATTTACGACGGATGGCGAGATTGTTGTGCGCCCAGTTTCCCTCAGCCCGCGTACTGTGCGCCGCCTGAACGACAATCTGCTTATCTTCTTCACGGGCATTACCCGGCAAAACGGCCGTATTCTGGAAGAACAAGAGACGAATATCAACGACAGACTTGCTACCCTGGAACAAATGAAGCAAATTGCCTACACAGCCTGCGATGAATTGCAGCGGGAAAATGTAGATGCGGTGGGTGAACTGCTGCATGAAAGCTGGCAGCTAAAAAAGCAGCTTGCCAGCCAGATCAGCAATCCGCAAATAGACGAAATGTACGAAACAGCGTTACAGGCTGGAGCAACGGGTGGCAAGGTATCCGGCGCCGGTGGCGGCGGCTTCCTTTTGCTTTATGTGCCTCGCGGCCAGCAGGAAAAAGTGCGCGATGCCCTGAAAGAATACCAGGAATTGCCCATTACGCTGGGGCAGGATGGCAGTAAAGTTATCTTTGATTATCAACGGTGAGGCAAAAAATGGATAGCATAGTCAAGAGCTACGTAGAGGAACTCAAACATACGCTTGACCTTTTGGATGAGGCGGCCATCAATGAAGCTATTCATATCATGCACCAGGCGCGGCTGAACGGCCGTCAGGTTTTTGTGATGGGAAATGGCGGCAGTGCGGCTACGGCCGTGCATTTTGTCGGCGACGTAGCCAAAAACACACGGGTTGACGGCCTGCCCCGTTTCCGCATGATTTGCTTAAATGACAATATTACCGCCTTTTCCGCTTACGCTAATGATGAGGGCTACGAAAACGTCTTTGTCCAGCAGCTTATCAACCTCATCCAGCCGGGAGACGTGATCATCGGTATTTCCACCAGTGGCAATTCAGAAAATGTCCTGCGAGCTATTGATTACGCCCAGGGAACAAATAATAACAAAACAATTGGCTTGACCGGTTTTAATGCCGGCCAATTAAAAGACATGGTAGACATTCATCTCCATGTCCCCAGCGACAATATTGAACAAGTAGAAGATATTCACATGGTACTGGCCCATCTTATGACATCAGCATTGCGCCAGATGGCTGTTCAGGAATCCAAAGAAACAACACAGTACCTGACAGAACAACGGGTAGGAATGGCTTATGGAAATTAAAGAATATTTTAATCCATTACTGAAATGGTGGTGGCTGATTTTGTTATCTGCGGTTATTGCCGGGGGCGCTAGTTATATGGCTACTCGCCAGCAAGCGCCCGAATTTGCTTCCCAGGCGACCTTGATTATTGGCAGCACAATAGATAACCCCAATCCTTCAAATAGCGAATTGAATTTAAGCCAGCAGTTAGCTGCCACTTATGTTGATTTGGCAAATCGGAATTCGGTACGGGAAACCACAATGGAAGCACTGGGACTGACGTGGCTGCCAGAAATTCGTGTCTTCCAGCCTACCAACTCCAATACCATTGAAATCATCGTCACTGACACTGATCCGGTTCGTGCCCAGGCTGTTGCTTCTGAACTATCCCGGCAGCTAATTCTGCGCAGCCCTACTTCTCAAGATGATAGATCGTCGCGGCAGGATTTTGTCAATGAGCAGCTAGACGAATATGAACAGGCAATCACAGAAACCAAAGATCAAATAACCGCAAAAAAAGAAGAATTGGGTCAATTGGTCAGCGCCCGTGAGATTTCCAGTGTCCAGGGCGAAATCAGATCTTTGGAAAGCAAACTGCAAACGTTGCAATCAATTTATGCCAATTTATTGCAGGGTACAGGTGAGGGAGCGACCAATACTGTGCGTATTTTGGAAGAAGCATCTCTGCCTCGCAGACCGATTAATTCCAACAATATGATGACTGTTTTGACGGCGGCAGCTATTGGTTTTGCCCTGGCCGCTACGGCCGCTTACGTTTTGGAGTACTTGGACAATTCAGTCAAGACGCCGGCACAAATTGAGCGGTTGGTGCAGCAGCCCACATTGGCTGGAATTGGCTACATAAAACCAGCCGATAACCAACAAAGCATGTTGATTACCGTAAATCAGCCAAAATCAGCCATGTCAGAAGCTTATCGAGTCTTGCGGACAGGAATTCAATTTTCCGGCGTTGACCGGAAAAATTCCATTCTGCTGATAACCAGTGCCGTACCTCAAGAGGGGAAAAGTACAACGGCCGCCAATTTGGCCGTGGTTTTGGCCCAAGCCGGGTATCGTGTCCTCTTGTTGGATGCGGATTTACGTCGCCCCTCCCAGCATCGTGTATTTGATTTGCCTAATTCACGGGGTCTGACGACAGTTCTGTTACAAATGGATGATGCCGAGGAGTCTGAGACGTTAAGTTTGATCGAAGATGTGGCCCATTCGGCCCAGGTGGATGGCTTACAAGTTGTTACTTGCGGCCCACTGCCGCCGAATCCATCAGAACTGCTTGGCTCTGTGCGCATGAATCACCTGCTGGAAGTGGCAGAAGAAGCATTTGATTATGTGGTTATTGACAGTCCCCCGGTTTTGTCAGTGACAGACAGTGTCATACTGGCAGCCCAGGCCGGCAGCACAGTTGTTGTGGTTCAGGCCAATAAATCTCGTGAAGACGATCTGGAACAGGCAATGGAACGCTTGCATGATGTGAATGCCAATGTGGTAGGATGTGTGTTGAACTTGTTGAAACCGCGCAGTGAAGGGTTCCAATATTATCACTATTTCCGGGATCCCTATTACACGCCGGATGAACCGGATGATTCAGATGTTTCTGGTAATGCCCTCCCCAAGCGGAAGTTGCTTAAGCGATTTAGCCACAGCCATGAAGCGGTTTAAGTTTAGAAGTCCAATTTCTCTGAGAAGTTGAACTTCTGGGCACGTGGTGTTAAGAGACAAAACAACCCAGCAGCGTCATTATCCAGGTGGAGAATACGCCCAATAACAGCCCGGCCGCAATTTGCGCCGGGCTGTGTCGTTTCAGATAGAGCCGGGCAAAAATAACGCCGATGACTAAAGGAAGCACCAGAATTAGGCTGAAAGTCCAGCCAATTACTAAGCCAACCAGCAAAAATGCGGCCATAATACCGGTGGCGTGAATACTGATGAGCCAGCGAGTGTTGATGAGGGCTAAGGCGGTTAATTCTATAGCATTAAAAAGGGAGAGGCAGCGCAGCAGTTCCGGGCCATTAAACCAGGAGATGAGGGTAAAGACAATGAGAGCGCCGATAACGGCCGTAGCATAAGGAATATGCCGTTCCCTCGTATCAGTCATGTGCAGTTCTTTGATTTTGCCGATCTTCAGCAAATACAACACTACCAAAATAGGAAAGAGCGATACCCAAAACCCGTAAACGGCCGCCCAAAACACCCCCGTCAGGTTCGGCTCCTCATATAAAGCAAATGCCAGCCCTAAAACGGCAAAAATTACCGGGGGGCTGACGATATTGGAATAAAGACGGGCTGCTTTGATGCGCCCGGTATGGCTGGTCTTGTCGTAGTCGCGGGGAGCCATTTGTGACAAGGTGACAAGGAGA
>JAJRTP010000478.1 GCA_024278255.1 Chloroflexota bacterium
CCTACTTCGCCCGGTTTTGATTGATCCGGGTCCAACCCGGCACGGGTAGGGGGATCAAGACGCAGGTTGACGGCCGTTTGCCCCCGTTCCAAATCATAGCGCAGCGCCCGGTTGAACTGTTCGGCCGTCGGGTAGGCCAATTCCTGCGCTGCCAGCCACGGCCGTATCAGATAGCCGTCCGGTTCAGTCCCGCGCACAAAGGGGGCGCGGCCGGGGATGGTGTGGGGATGGGTGGGGACGGCCGTATCCGCCCGCGTATACAAAGGCTTGATGGATATCCCTTCGTCACTGCTTTGCGTTAGCCGCTCAAATGATTTGCCTTTGAGCGATTTGACGGTGGCTGCTACCCATTCTTCATAAGTGGGGCGGTCAAATTCGGCAAATAAAGACGTTTCTTTGGGGGATGCTTGGTTGGGCATAAGGCTTTCTCAACTCTAAACACATTGGTCAAATATACTTAAATGGTACACGTCTCCCCTGAGCCTGTCCATACCAACCTGCGTTTACTTTTCTTGCGTGACTGCCTCAAACAATTTATTATGGCTCTTTGGGAATCCAGGGGGTACACCCATATATGGTGGTGAGATAATATAGATGCAAATTTTACAAATGGAGTAAAAACAATGCCCATATCTACACCTGCCACAATCCGTTTTCCTCTGGATATTTCTTAAGTTGATGTGCTTGCTACCAAGCAAACATGGGACGGTAAATTCATCATCACAGTTGAAAGTTTCTGCGAAACGACTGAATGCGGCATATGCAAAAAAGAAATCGCCTGCACCTACGGCCATGGTCAGGCAGTACGCTTGCGCCACTTGCCTATTCTGGGGCAAGAGACCTATATTGTCATTCGGCCACGCCGGGCACAATGTCCAACTTGTCCGCACAATCCCACGACAACCCAGACATTAAAATGGTACGACCAGCGCAGCCCGCACACCAATGCTTATGACCGGTATTTGATGAAGTTGCCGGCAAGAAAGGGCATAAAAGCTATCGAGCCGTTGTTACCGCGCGTCAAGATGATGGAACAGTTTTCATCCTGGCTGTGTTGCAGAATCGAAAAAAAAGACAGTACGCGACTTTCTGCTGACGATTCCCCGGCGGTTACACTCGACCATTCATACTTTTTGCTCCGATATGTGGGATGGCTACTTGGGTGCAACTGTCGATTTCATGGCCGCCTATCCTGATGTCAAAGCCATAATAGTCATTGACCGCTTCCATGTAGCCAAAAACTATCGCGCTGATTTCGATACATTACGCAAGAAAGAAATGCGCCGTTTGCGCAAAGAACTACCCGAAGCCACTTACAAGGATGTTGCCCACGGCCTGCACTGGATATTGCGTTACAACCATGACAATCTCAATGATGTGGATAAGGTGCGTTTGCGCTTACTTTTCCAATATACGCCCATCCTGCATCAGGCTTACACCTTGCGTGAAGAACTAACGGCCATTTTCAACATGAAGCTGAGTTTGGCCGAAGGGCGACGTCGTTTGGAAAAGTGGCTGGCTAAGGTAGAACGCAGTACGCTCACCTGTTTTGATAAATTTCTCAAAACCCTCCGTAACCATCTGGACGAAATAGCCAACTATTTTGACAAACGAGCCAGTAGTGGGTTTGTCGAAGGGATTAACAATAAACTCAAGACGATTACAAGGCGCTCTTATGGCCTCAAACGGGTTGACAGTCTGTTCCGCCGTCTATGGCTTGATCTAAATGGGTATCGAAAATTCATTGCTTGACCCCGTATATGCTGTCAACCCCATGAGATCCCAAAGAGCCCAATTTCTTTGTCAACATCGTTGAGGCGATAAATGATACGGTAGTCTCCAACAGGAATACAATAATTTTCCGGTACTCCCCGCGAATTTTTTATACCAACTGGCCGTGGATTTTCCCGCAGGGCTAAAATCGCGTCACGAACCCGCTGCCACAAACTGCCGGTTAGTTTATCTAAATCCTTTTTAGCCCGAATACTGAGAGCTAACTGGTACAAGATCGCCCCTTTCCGCCAAATAATCTGTAAAAAGTGTAACCGGTTCTTCTGCAGCTTCTATCGCGTCCAACGCATCTTGCAAATCTTCCAATTCTTTAATAAGTTGATTCCATTGATCCGGGTCAACGAGTACAGCTCTGGCACGGCCGTGCTGCGTTAGGATAACCGGTTGGTCAATTATTTTGTCTAATATCTGGTTTTGTTGGTGACGCAAACTGGAAATAGGCACTAATTCCAGGATTTTATTCATAGGTCATGCTCCAAATAGCGAAATATGATCAATATATTGTTTGTTATTTGTCACTATGCAGCGCTTGTCAAGATCAGTTTTAGAGATTTGGCGTCAGGTTGGCTGCGCTCCCGATTCTTTCTGGCCGCGAATGATGGCGATAATTGTATTCAACAGGAAGAGCAGTAGAACCAGTACGTTTAGCAGCCCGCCATACTGCCGGCCGGGGAACCATAACAGCAAATCGCTGCCCACGCGGAGAATCAGCGACAAGTGCAGCAAAATCAGAGGGATATAAAACGTGCTGCTGTATCTCATGGTCACGTTCAAAACGGCCGGGAAGATAATAGGGGCATGACCGAAAATCATAGCAAAAGTGAAGCCGAGAAAGATGCTGTGCAGGATGGCGTCATAGCGAAATCCGGCAATAACCCAGCCAAAGATGATCCCCATCGTGCCGGCAGCCAGCAGCCAGAAGTAGCCAGAGAGTAAGCAGATGGCAATATACTGGGTTAAGCCACTCTGGCGAATGTTGCGCCGGGCCAAATCGTAATATATTAGCCACAGGGCCAGCAGGATGAGGCTGAAGCTGAACAGGCGCACGCCGCCGTCATAGGCAAACATGAGCAGAATCAGGCCGAGGATTTGCAGCAGGATGATAAGGCCAAAGACGATTTTAGGCTGTTGGGGGATGTGCAGGACGCGGCTTAGCTCCAGCCGTTCTCCGGCGATGGTGAGGATGAGAAAGGCCGCCCACCACCAGACGACTTGAAACATGGGCCATTTCCCCAGCCAGATTGTATTCCCCGCCAGCCAGCAAAGCGCGCCGAGAGCCATCACGGCCGTATCCAACCCCGTGTGCCGCTTGAGAATAAGGCCAAACATGATGAGCAGCCCTACACTGCCAATCCAGATCAACATTGCTCCGGCAAATACATTCAGTCCCGTCAAGATGAGCAAAGCGCCCATGCCGGTAATTGCCGGGCCGAGATAATAGAGCCATTTTCGTCGGGATACGGCCGTCATGCTCAAAGCGACCGACCGTTCTAGGCCAATGAGTGTGCCTAAAAAGCCGGACACC
>JAJRTP010000479.1 GCA_024278255.1 Chloroflexota bacterium
CATTGTAACCTTCGCGGGTATGACGATCGAGGGATGTCTCAATAGTTGAAATTACAGTAACTACTAAACCCCTTCGGTTAGTAGTACTCAGTCACACGTAAAACGAATGATAATCTCATTTCGATCAAAGCGGGAAATTTTTGCGTTTATCGAGTAAGATTCCTCACCCCTACGGGGATTCGGAATGACAGATTCACTCAAAACAAATGTGACTGAGTAGTGTCTAGTCAAGGTTAATTTGATAGATACGCAAGATTGGTTCAATCTCGGAGATTGAACCAATCTAATCCATCATTTCATGCTTGACTGGACAGTAGTAGTTACCAATTACAAAAGGATATTCGTGAGTACAAGACCAACTATCTCCATTGTTGTCCCTGTTTATAACGAAGAGCCGGTTTTGCCGGAGCTTTATCGGCGCGTGAGTCAGGTCATGGCTCAAACCGGCGAAACATGGGAGCTGATCCTGGTGAACGATGGCAGCAGCGACCGCTCGGCCGAGGTCATCGCCCAACTGCACGCCCAGGATAAACATATTAAAGGCGTCAGCTTCTCGCGCAATTTTGGCTTTCAAATCGCGGCTACGGCCGGGTTAGATCATGCGCAAGGCGACGCCATCATCCTGACCGACGCCGACCTGCAAGACCCGCCGGAGGTTTATCCGGAAATGATCGCTAAATGGCGTGAGGGTTACGACGTCGTTTACGGCGTCCGCAAGAGCCGAGTGGGGGAGACCTGGTTCAAACTGATTACGGCGAAGCTATTTTACCGCCTGATCCACCACATTACCAGCATTGATATCCCCCTGGACACCGGCGATTTTCGGCTCATGGATCGGCGGGTGGTGGAAGCCATTCGGCACATGCCAGAGCGGAACCGCTTTCTGCGGGGACTGGTTCCCTGGGTGGGATATAAACAGACGGGCATTGAGTATGAACGGCAGGCCCGTTTTGCCGGGGAGTCGAAGTACGGCAGCGTGAAGCAGATGCTGCCGTTTGCTCTGGACGCTATCACCAGTTTTTCTTACATTCCGTTGCAGCTCGCCACTTACCTGGGCTTTGCCATCGCCGGGGTCAGCGGGCTGGCGATTCTGACGGTGGTTGGGGTGCGCTTGTTTGGCCCGCCGGGTGAACTGCTGGGCCAGGCGACGACGCTGGTGGCGGTGCTGTTTCTGGGGGGCGTACAACTGATCAGCCTGGGGATTATCGGGGAGTATCTGGGTCGGATTTATGATGAGGTGAAGGGACGGCCGTTATACCTGGTAGATAAAACGTGGGGAGTTGGAGGGGAGGATGAAGGATGAGAATTATCTTCTCCTGCATCCTTCAATTTACCCGCCTATTTCTGACATCGCCCGGTTGAGCGGAATCACGTCTTCGCCCAGTTTGTGACCCCAGGGTTTCTGCCAGACGCCTTCTTCGATGATGGTTATGAGGTCATCGTCACCGGCCCCGTTACGCAGCGGAGTCAGCAAGTCCACCTCTTTTTCGCGAAGGAGGCAGAGGCGCAAACGGCCGTCAGCCGTCAACCTGGCCCGCGTGCAACTGGCGCAAAACGGCTGCGTCACCGAACTGATGAAGCCGATCGCGCCCGGCGCGTTTTCTAGCCGGTACAACTGCGCTTCGCCATCAAGCCGGCCGTAATTCACCACCGATAATGGGCCAAGTTTGGCCGAGATCGTCGCCACAAGTTCCTCCTGGCTGACCACCCCGGCTTGTTGAAAATCGGCCACATCGCCAAACGGCATCATTTCAATAAACCGCACTTGCCATGATTGGTGCAGCGTCAATCGCGCCAGGTCCACCACATCCTCTTTATCGTTGTAATTGCGAACCACCACCGCATTGAGCTTCACCCCCAGCCCGGCTTCTTGCGCCGCATGAATGCCGTCCCACACATCTTCCACATCCCCCCAGCGCGTCACCTTCTTGAACTTGGCCTGGTTAAGCGTGTCAATGCTGATGTTGACCCGCTGCAAACCGGCCTCAGCCAATGGTTGGGCCAGCTTATCTAATAAAAGGCCGTTGGTGGTCATAGCCACCGTTTGTACGCCGGGTGTGCCGGCGATACGGCCGACGATGTCCACCACATTGGCCCGAACCGTCGGCTCACCCCCGGTCAGGCGGAATTTGCGGAAACCCAGCCCGGCAAAAATTTGCACCAGGCGCTCAATTTCATCATCTTGCAGCAGTTCGGCCCGGGGGCGGAACGTTATATCCTCCGGCATGCAGTAAACACAGCGCAGGTTGCACTTATCGGTCAAAGAGATGCGAAGATAATTGATGTTACGGCCGAATCTATCAAAGGACATAGAACCCTTCCACATAAAAGATGGGTGAGATTGTATCATTCTTTGGGCGTTTTCATCAATTACGCTAATCTTAGTAGATCTAAAATCTGCGATGAATCACATAAATTTTCGTGTAATTCGCGCTATTTGCTGCCAAAATCAGATCTGCTAAATCTGGTTAGCGGTCGGTGATTAGTAGGCCAATCACCGCCTAAATATCCCGCCTCCGCCCCCATTCCGTGTATAATCATTGGGTTACTATTTTCGCGGGCTGCCGGCAGACCAGCGGGGTTTGAAAACCGCGCTGGTCTGCCGGACACCTTGCAGGGAAATGTGAAGGAGTTTGTTTTGCAAAAATCCCAACAACCCATCTTACCGTCCTGGTTGAGCTTGGCGCTTTCAACCGCTGTTGTGTTTTCCGGCATTTCAGTTGTTATCTTCGGCTACTTGACGTTTCAGGTGATCTGGAACCGGCCGTTAAATCCGGTTGAGGCCGCCGCGGTCGAAGTGGACAGCGTCAGCCTACAACTGAACCAGGACAGCCCCGTGCCGATTGAAACATTAGATCCCGGACAGCCCACTCCGACGCTCATTCCGACCAGCGAACCCTGGGCCGGTTCTACCCGCGTCAACATTTTGTTGATGGGGATTGACCGGCGGCCGGGCGAACCTTTTATTTCCCGCACCGATTCCATGATGATCGTGTCCATTGATCCGGTGGGAAAAAGCGCGTCTATTCTGTCCGTGCCGCGCGATTTGTACGTGGTGATTCCAGGCCGGGGCCGCGACCGGATCAATACCGCCTTCGTGTATGGCGCGGTTGGGAACAATCCGGCCGGCGGCGCAGCCCTGGCGATGCAGACGGTGGAATACAACCTGGGCGTCCCTATCAACCATTACGTGCTGGTTGATTTCAGCGCTGTGGTTCAGGGGATTGATACGTTGGGCGGGATTGATATTAATGTGCCCTTCACGATAAATGATCCCACGTACCCGGATATGTATTATGGGTATGATCCCTTGTATATTCCGGCCGGGTTGCAGCATATGGATGGGGCGTTGGCGCTAAAATACGCCCGGACGCGGCACGTGGACAATGATTTTGGCCGGGCGCAGCGACAGCAGCAGGTGATTATGGCGGCGCGGGAGAAGGCGTTTAGTCTGGGCATGAGCAGCCTGATGGCCAGGGCGCCGGCTCTGTACCAGCAGTTGGAACGGGGTATTCGCACTGATTTAAACATGGAGCAGATGTTGTCGTTGGCGACGACGGTGAGCGAGATTCCATCGCAGCGTATCCGTAATGACGTGCTGGACTTTGATTATGTGACCAGCCATAAGACGGAAACGGGGGCGCAGGTGTTGGTGTTGGTGAATGACAGGGCGGCGGCGTTGATTCACAGCCTGTTTTATGATGAGTGAAGATAGCCGGTGGTCGGGTGGCTGGGTGGTCGGCCAGGTGGCTGCTATATTTGTGGAGTAGGATGAAGCGATCGGATTTTCGAGAAAGAATAAAGGAACGGCCGTATCTCCTCGACGGCGCGATGGGAACCTTGCTGCACATGAAGGGCGCGCCCATTGACCACTCCTTTGACGCCATTAACCAGCACAACCCAGCTATCGTGGCTGACGTTCACCGGGCTTACATTGAGGCCGGGGCCGACATCATCGAAACGAACA
>JAJRTP010000480.1 GCA_024278255.1 Chloroflexota bacterium
GCTTTGCCGAATGAAGAAACCATGGTGTCCGGTTCGCCGTTGTCTACAGCCCAGGCAGATTTCCAGACCAGTAGGCGGGCCGCTTCCAGTTCCATAGCCATGTCGGCAACCATGTGGCCGATGACCTGGTGCTGCCAGATTGGTTTGCCAAAGGAGACACGCTCTTTAGCGTACTGGATGGATTCATCCAGGGCACGCTTCGCCACACCCAACGCGCCAGCGGCCGTTGCCGGACGGCTGCGATCAAACACCTTCATGGCGATAAGAAAACCCATCCCTTCCTGCCCCAGCATGTAGGAAGCGGGCACTTTCACGTTGTCAAAAATTACTTCGGCCGTATCAGAGGCGTGCTGGCCCAATTTATCAAATGGTTGGCCCACACTGACGCCTTCCCAGTCACGGTCTACGATGAAGCAGCTCATCCCTTTGTAGCGCACGTCTGGATCGGTGTAGGCAAACACGGTATAGAAGTCAGATACCGTGGCCCCGGTGATGAAGGTTTTGTTGCCGTTGAGGATGTAATAATCGCCTTCTTTGCGGGCCGTAGTTTTGATGCCGGCCACGTCGGAACCGGCCTCCGGCTCAGTGAGGCAGTAAGCAGCCATTTTGCCATCTGCCAGACGGCCGCAATATTCCTGCTTCTGTTCTTCGGTGCCAGCAATGAGGATGGGCAGGATAGCCAGGCCGTTGACGCCAATGGCGGTACTGACGCCGGAGCAGCCCCAGGCTAATTCTTCGGTAACCAGGCATTCTTCAAACAAGCTCAAACCCATGCCGCCATACTCCATGGGGACGGACATGGTGGTAAAGCCCATTTCCTGCGCTTTTTTGATGATGGGCCAGGGGTATTCGTGGGTTTTGTCGTAATGTTCGGCCTGGGGGGCTATTTCTTTACGGGCAAACTCACGGGCTAATAGCTGAATTTCTTTTTGCTCATCGTTGAGAGCAAAACTTACTGAGTCGTTACTCATGAGATTGGTCTCCTTTTGGGGCGCGATACGTATTGCGTATTACGTAATGAGAGATTCCTACGTAATACACAATACGTAATACGTAACGATTACGCCCACGTTTTTCTTATTTGGATAAAGTATCAACCTCGTCGGCTGGTGCGTCTGAGGGTGGGTTTTCTGTCTTATCTTCTGTTTCGGGTGGAGTGGTCACGGCCGTATCCCCCCCGCTTTCTCCCGCTTGTGCCCCTTCCGCTTTGGTCAGGTCAATGGTCAGCACCCCATCTTCATTGCCCGGATCAAGCATAGCTTCCCGCTGAATACGGCCCCGCTCGGCCACCGGCCCTTCAACGTAAACCTTTGACAGGGAAAAGCCGGTTACCTCACCGTTTTCTCCCATGATGATGTCGCCGATAGTGGCTACTTTGGTGCCGCCACTGGTATCTACCTGACGGCCTTTAAGTTTGCTCAGACGTACCCAGGCCACCGCTTCCGGCCGTTCATCCTCCAGAACAATCACATCCCGGTTTTTGACTAAAATAGTGTCAATACCAAAGATGACGACACTTTCACTGGGGATCATGTAATGTTTGCGCCGCACCAGCCCCTCGGAACCGGTATAGATGCCGGTGATCTGCTCCAGTTGGCTGTCCAGGTAAATATCTTTGACGGCGCCGAGGTTACGGCCGTCTGTCACGCTGATAATTGGTTTATTGAGTAAATCTTTTCCCAGTCTCATCTTAATCCCCTTGCCGAAGCTGTGCCGGTCAGATAATAAATAGCGGACGCGCCGCGTCTTATGACGCATTGCGTCTTCACATTATAATGCAGGTTGAGAATTGGGCAAAAAAGAGAGGATTTGATGCTGGCGGCTGGGGCAAACTACCAGCCGCCAGCCGTTTACTCATTCTGGTTAATCAAATGTATGTCTCGCTGCGGATAGGGGATAACAATGCCCGCCTCGTCAAAAGCCTTTTTGACGCTCCCCGTAATATCCTTGCGGAATGCCGGAAAATCAGCAGTCTGGACAAAAGGCCAGGCAGCAATCTCTACCTGACTATCGGCCAATCCCTGCACAAATATCTGGGGCGGCGGCTCTGCCAGCACACGTTCATCTTCGGCCAATAACCGGGCCAGGATTTCTTCGGCTTTGTCCACGTCGCTGTCATAGCTGATGCCAAAACTCAGGTCCAGACGTATAGTACCGATTTTGCTGTAGTTGGCCAGACCGGCGCTCTGGATTTTGGAATTGGGCAGTACGTGTGTCTTGTGATCAGGCGAAACGATGACTGTGCTGAACATCTGAATCTCATGTACCGTCCCCAAGACACCGCCAGTTTCAATAATATCGCCTACTTCAAACGGTTTGAACAGAAGAAAGTTGACGGTTGCCGCCAAATCTCCCAATGACTGCTGCAAGGCAATGGCCAGAACGACTAGAATCAAACCCACAGAAGTGACCACTACTGTTACCGGTACGCCCAAAATTACCAGGGCCAGAAGAACGGACAAAATGACAATGGTGTAATAGCTGAGCGTGATAATCAGGGTGTTCAGAGATTCGGTTAAATCGGTTTTCTGGAGCGTTTTGAGCAGCCCGCGACGAGTCATCTGGGCCAGCGTGCGTCCCACAGCACCCGTAATAAAGGCCAGTAATATCCGTAGCCCTATGGCTACCAAATTAATATTGAGGTTGCGGAATATTTCCATACGGTCCCTCTTGAAACTATTATCCGTCCCCGGCGTGAACGATGTCAAACAAATCCTGGGCCGGGTTCTTGATAAATGTCCAGGCGTGAATAATCAGGCTGGCAAAGGCCAGAGCCATGAAAAGGAGGATAAAATTGACGGCCAGAGTGATGAGGGTGAAGGTGCGCGGCAGGGATATTTTGAGCGCGGCCAGATTGGCGGATGTTTCGCCCAGGCGAGTATCTGCTTCGTTGATTTTACTTTGCACGTCGCCGATGCGGCTGCTTAAATCGGTGGTGTAGCCGGTGACAAAACCCACGCCTTCATCCACCCGGTTTTCCCGCCGGTCTCGTA
>JAJRTP010000481.1 GCA_024278255.1 Chloroflexota bacterium
AAGCCGGGTAACATCTTACGTACCTGTTTCCAAAAGATAGATTTGTGTTACTGAGGATAGTCACTGTTTGTTGGATTTTCCTCAACATTACAATAGAATTCCATTTGCATTTTGTCTACCGCAAGTTATTGAGAAGATACTAAATTATCAGTAAAAATAACAGCCTCTCGCCCGGCCACGGTCATTTTGTAGACATCTCCGACAATCTGATAGGTCGTTGTACCAACAGGTAAAGCGCCCCAATTTTCCGGATTACTGCGCAGTGCAACCCAGTCAAGTAATGGCATTTTTTCCGGGTTAGCAAGTACACCTACAGAAACTTCTCCGTTAGCAAGTACATCTACAGGGATTTCTCCAGATTGAACACTTTTATCAATTTCGGGCGTAGCAGTAAAAAAACTTGTTGATGCCAAAACATCTCCAACTTCCCCATTCACATCCCATTTGCGATAAAACATATCAACCGGATATAAAAATGCATATTCCCAATCCAAATCTGAATAGATAAGCTTGGTAGTCGTTATTGGTGTTGACGAGGGGATTGGAACAACGGTATCAGCGGATGTTAAGGTCGCCGCTACTGGAGTTGGCTTATTGGTAGTAGGTATCGGAAGTACAGAGGGCAAAACTGGCGTTGCTGTTTCCGCAGGTTGGGAACTGCTGGTAATGGTTGGCTGGCATCCCTGTGCCAGAATACCAGACCCGACACACGCTAAAAGCACAACCCACACCAGCCATGATGTACTCTTATTCAAAACAAACCTCCATCAATTGAATCATGCATCCTTATCAATCCAGGGATGCATAGTTCGATTACTTGATTTGTCAACTTGTTTTTAACAGCCCACCGGCCAGCTTCACGCCGGGAAGGCAGATTCAACTTGTTCAAAATGTGAGATACATGATGTTCTACTGTTTAGCTTCAATGACGGTTAAAATAACATTCTCTATCCTCCCCCCTTCTTTTTGTCAATTGAGTGTAGGATTGTCATAGGGACAATCTCACAAATCACTTATTTTCCATGAAATCAGCTGTATCGTCAGTGCGCTGCGTTTCTTTCAATGCTAAAATCCGGAGTATTGTGGCTGGAAAAGGAGAGTGTTTCAGACTAGCGACATTCAGCAATCATGTAAAGAATGAAGAGGTGTATGTGGGTAAAGTGTTGATATTTCGCGGGGTGAGGGATGTGGCGGTGGAAGCGGCGGCGATGCCGGCATTGGCGGCGGATGAAGTGTTGGTAGAAACGGCCGTATCCGCCATCAGCGCCGGGACGGAGATGCTGCTTTACCGGGATCAGATGCCGCCCGATATGGTTGTGGATGAGACAATTGCCGCGTTAGGCGATACGTTCAGCTACCCGCTGCCTTACGGGTATGCCTGCGTGGGGCATGTTGTGGAAACGGGCACGGCCGTAGACCAAAACTGGCTGGGACGGCTGGTCTTCGCCTTTCAGCCGCACCAAACCCATTTTGCCGCCCACCCGGAGCATCTTTTGCTCGTGCCGCAGGGGATGTCGCCGGAAACGGCCGTGTTCCTGCCCAACATGGAAACGGCCGTCTCCTTCGTCATGGACGGCCGTCCCGTCATTGGCGAGCAGGTTGTCGTCTTTGGGCAAGGGGTCGTCGGGCTGCTCACCACTATGCTATTGGCGGAAATGCCGCTGGCGGCGCTGATCACGCTGGACGGCTACACCCTGCGGCGGGATTGGTCACGGCGGTTGGGAGCAACGGCCGTTTTCGATCCCACAGATGAGAATGCAGTTGAGGCGGTGCGGGCCAGCCTGCCGGTCACAGGCTATGACGGGGCCGATCTGGTTTACGAATTGTCGGGCAACCCCCAGGCGTTGGCGGCGGCGATTGAGGTGACGGGGTTTAACGGCCGTATCCTCATCGGTTCCTGGTACGGACAGAAGGAAGTCCGGCTGCCGTTGGGCGGCCGTTTTCACCGGGCGCACATGCAGCTTATCAGCAGCCAAGTCAGCCATTTGCACCCACGCTGGCGGGGCCGCTGGAGCAAGCTGCGCCGCCTGGAACTGGCCTGGCAAATGCTGGCCCGGCACAATCCCGCCCGCCTCATCAGCCGCCGTATCCCCTTTACCCAGGCTCCACAGGCGTATGAATTATTGGACACACAGCCGGATACGGCCGTGCAAGTCATCTTGACATACGAATAAGGAAAAATCATGTACACAGTTGCCGTAAAACGAGATTTTGTCGCCCAGCATTTCCTGATTGGCGGGGATTGGGGGGCGGAGAATGAGTGGCATTCTCATCATTACGTGGTGGAAGTGCAGTTAGCTGGAGCCGCGCTGGATGAGCATGGCTATCTGGTGGACATCGTAGATATTGAAAACCATCTGGAAGCGCTGGGCGCCTATTACCGGGACAAGACGCTGAACGATCTACCGGAATTTGCCGGGCTAAATCCCAGCATCGAGCATTTTTCCCGTATTTTTTGCCAGCAAATGGCGGAACGGATTAACGCACCCAACCTGACGGCCGTTACCGTCAAAATCTGGGAGAATGAGATTGCCTGGGCGGCTTATCGAGTGGAGATTGAGTGATTGGTAATCGGGTTAGTGATCTACGGCCGTCTGGACACGATTTCCGGCGGATATTTGTATGACCGGCAGTTGGTGGATTATTTGCGGGGTCGGGGGGATACGGTGGACGTTGTGTCGCTGCCCTGGCGGGGGTACGGCCGTCACCTGCTGCAAAACTTCTCCCGCTCTCTGCTCCGCCGTCTCAGCCACGCCAATTACGACCTGCTCCTGCAAGATGAGCTAAACCACCCTTCCCTTTTCTGGTTGAACCGGCGGCTGCGGGTCAGCTATCCCATCATCAGCATCGTTCACCATTTACGCAGCAGCGAACAGCACCCGGCGGCGCTCATGCCTTTCTACCGGCAGGTCGAACGCCGTTATTTAGGCAGCGTGGACGGCTTCATCTTTAACAGCGCAACGACGCGCACGGCCGTAGCCGATTTAGTTGAATGGAAACACGGAGAACACGGATTTAACGGATTTTCACGGATAAATCATAAAAAAATCCGTGAAAATCCGTCTAATCCGTTGCATCCGTGTACCCTGAAAAAACCGCACGTCGTTGCTTTGCCCGCCGGGGACCGATGGGGGACGGCCGTATCTGAGGATCACATCTGCCGCCGCGCCGGGCAGCCGGGGCCGCTGCGCCTGCTCTTTGTGGGCAATCTCATCCCGCGCAAGGGGCTGGACGGGCTGCTGACGGCCGTCGCCGCCCTGCCGCCGGACGTTTGCCGGTTGGAGGTGGCGGGGGATACGGCCGTCAACCCCGCCTACACCCACCGCATCCGCCAACAAATCGCCCAATCGGGGCTGACTGATCGGGTAACGTTACATGGCGTTCTCCTGGATGAAGCCTTAAAAGAGAAAATGTTGTCTAGCCACCTGCTGGTTGTACCCTCTCAATACGAAGGGTTCGGCATCGTCTATCTGGAAGGGATGGGGTTTGGCTTACCGGCCATTGGCGGGCGGGATGGCGGAGCGCGGGAGATTATCCGGGACGGGGTAAATGGCTGGCTGGTGGCTGGGGGGGATACGGCCGTATTGACCCAACACATCCACCACCTGCACCAAAACCGCACCCGCCTAACGGAAATGAGCCTGGCTGCCCGCCAGCATTTCCGCACCCATCCCACCTGGCAAGAAAGCATGGCAAAAATTCGGCGCTTTCTGGAAGAAATGGCAAATGAAAATGACCACAGATGACTTTCCTGAAAAAAGATTGATTTCACCGCAGAGGCGCAGAGAACGCAGAGATTTTTCTCTGGAAGACTCTAAATTCTTTGCACCCTCCGCGCCTCTGCGGTTAGTTTTTTCAGTAGACTCACAGATAAGAAAAACCGCAGAGTATTATCTGTGGCCCCTCCTATCCGCGGTCTATTTTCGAGGAGGTAATGATTGAAGAGTGAATACGATTTTATCCGGTACTTGGCGGCGAAGAAGTCGGTGGATGACCGGGCGTTGAACAAGGATGTGTGGCGGGCATTGGCGGAGAAGATGCCGCCTGAGCCAGACATTTTGGAAGTAGGGGCCGGTATCGGCACGATGGCGGAGCGGCTGGCGGCATGGGGGGCATTGAAGGCGGGGAAGTATACGGCCGTAGACCAAAACCCCCACACCATCCAAATTGCCCGCCAACGCCTGCAAACCCTCCCCGACACCATCCATCTCACCCTGACCGCTGCCGACGCCTTTGATTTCCTCGCCCAAACAAAACAAACCTGGGACGTTCTCATCGCCCACGCCTTTTTAGACCTGGTAGACATTCCGTCCGCCCTGCCCCGACTGTTTTCCCGGCTGCGCCCCGGCGGTTTGTTTTACTTCAGTCTTAACTTTGACGGAGCCACCATTTTGCAGCCGGAGATTGACGCGGATTTAGACGGTTTGATTGAGCGGCTTTATCATCAAACAATGGACGAGCGGGTGGTAGACGGCCGTATCTC
>JAJRTP010000482.1 GCA_024278255.1 Chloroflexota bacterium
GTACCAATATCAAAATGGTCAAATTATACGTATCGACTCGCAATTTACACATTCGGAGATAATTTTACCGACCCTTCAACTATTAAATGATCAGGAATTTCAACCTGCACTAGACGAATTTCTAAAAGCACATGAGCACTACAGACACGGTAATTATGAATCTGCAATTAATGAGGCACTCAAAGCCTTTGAAAGCACGATGAAGATCATAATTGCCAGTAATGGTTGGATAATAAGTCCAAATGCGACGGCTGCAAAACTGATTCAAACTTGCATGGATAATCAATTGATCCCTCCAACATTGAGCAGTCATTTTACTGGACTTAGGACCACATTAGAAAGCGGACTGCCAACCGTTAGAAATAAGTATTCAGGGCACGGCGATGGAGTACATTCGATAAATGTACCAGATTATTTAGTTCGGTATGCTCTAAATCTTGCCGCAACAAATATTATGTTGCTTATTCAAGCTCATCGAGCATAATTCGCTAACGAAGTTTATAGTGGAATGGCAAGAGCGAGGTTTGTTTGATTCAATTTAGCCAACAAGATCGCTCTTCACTACCTTTTAATACTACCGGTATTTGTGTTTCTACTTACTGGCAGTGCTGTTTCATAGCTTATCACAGACTTAACAAACTGTCCTCCGTGCCCTATTCCAGATAAAATCCCCGCCTATGCGCTATGCAATACTCGACACGCAATACGTCACAACTGAGGCACGGCCGTATCATGATCACCATTGACATCTCCGCCGCTGTCCACAGCCGGGCCGGGCTGGGCCGCTACAGCGAGAGGCTGGCGCGGGCGCTGCTGGATGCTCGGCCGGAACGTTTTGCCCTGTTTTACAACCGGGGACAGGACGGCCGTTTCCCCACCACCCTGCCGGCCAATACCCCCCAATTCAGTATCAAGGCTGGTTACAAACCGTGGCGCACGGCCGTACTCCTGGGACAACTGACCCACATTCCCTTCAACCGGCTGGTTCCCAGCACGGAACTATTCCACAGCACCGAACATTTGCTTATGCCCCTGCGCGGCATTCCTACTGTATTGACCGTGCATGATTTAATTTACAAGCTGTTTCCCGCCTACCATAAAAAGCTCAACTACTGGTATCTGAACACAGCCATGCCTCTGTTTTGCCGCCGCGCCGACGCTATCATTGCCGTTTCGCAGGCAAGTAAGCAGGACATCGTCAAACAGTACGGCATTGATCCGGCTAAAATACATGTTGTGTATGAGGCGCCCTCTTCCCTGTTTCAACCGGTGTCCCCGACCAGGGTAGCCCACATCAGGCAGACATACAAGTTACCCGAACGGTACCTCGTACACCTCAGTACCATCGAGCCACGTAAAAATCTTGGCCGCCTGCTCGATGCCCTCAAACTGCTCCGAAACCTCTTCCCAGAGTTAACCCTCGTCCTGGTCGGGGGCAAAGGTTGGCTTTACGACGACTTTTTTGCCAAAATTGAAGCGGACGGCCTGCAAGATGCGGTCATCCCCTTGGGCTGGGTGGCAGATGAGGATTTGCCGGGTGTTCTGGCAGGGGCGGCATTGGCGGTGCAGCCTAGTTTGTATGAAGGGTTCGGTCTGCCCATCCTGGAGCATATGGCCTGCGGGCAAGTGGTGGCGGCCAGTAATAGCTCCAGCCACCCGGAAGTGGGGGGCCAGGCGGCTGCTTATTTTGATCCATTGAATACGGAGGAGATGACGGCCGTAATTCACCACCTCCTCACAGACAAAGACGAATACGAATACCGGCGCGAACTGGGGCTGGCCCAGGCGGCCCGTTTTAGCTGGGCACGTGCTGCGCAAGAGACGATGGTGGTTTATGATGGGTTGTTATAGTTATAGCGTATTGCGTATTGCGTATTGCGTAGGGGCATGGGATTGCAAATCCCATGCTGATACAGAAAGTGCGCTGAAGCGCACTGGGATGTTGGCCGGCAACGGTTTTAACGCGCTTCAGCGCGTTTCCCATACCAGACGCCGAATTGCATTCGGCGGCGTAACGGCGGTGGAGCAAGAATAATGTCAAAACGCCTGCGTTCCCTGCCTCTTTCACAAATCCTCTGGCGCTACGGCTTCATCCCCTTGCTTCTGGCCGTTTTCATTTTATACATCGCCACTTTAGCCCAATACCCTGTCCTCGGCGACCCAACCGAATACACCTTCGTCGCCAACATTTTGGGGATTGCCCACCCGCCGGGCTACGCCTTCATCACCGTCCTGGGCAAACTGTTCCAACTACTCATTCCCATTGGCACAATTGCCTGGCGGATGCACTTGCTGGCGGCCGTTGCCGCCACCCTCGGCCTCTTCTTCGTCTACGGTATCATCCACACCTACACCCGTCGTGCGGCAAGCAGCACTTCTCATATCAGCGTTATCGCCGCCCTGTTTGGTGCGTTAACCGTCGGCACAAGCACCAATTACTGGCAGCACGCCATCCACGCCAACCCGCACATTATCACGGCCGTCTTCCTCGCCGCCAATCTCTTCTTCCTGACAAAATGGTGGGCAAGCGCCTCTGACAAGGTGAATGTCACCCCCTCACCCCGTCACCTTGTCACCTTGTCAAACAAATGGCTCTACGCCTTCTCCCTCTCCGCCGGGCTGGGCGTGACGCACCACCCGCTCACCGTGATGGGATTTTTGGCATATGCCGCGTTTCTTGTGGGGGTCCGGCCGTCCATCCTGCGCGACTGGCAGACGATTTTGAAGATGGTTTTGTTTGCTCTGTTGGGCCTGAGCATCTGGCTCTACTTCCCCATCCGCAGCCCCATGGAACCGGCCTTTGGCCCCAGCACGATGAACACTCTCAACGGCTTTCTGGATCACGTCCTGGCGCGGGGATTAACGGAAAGTTTGCCTTACTTCACCCTGGCGGAGCAGCCGGGGCGCGTGCTTGTCTTCTGGACGCTGCTGCGACTGCAATACAGCCTGCCCGTCATTGCTTTGGCGCTCGTTCCCCTGGGTTGGGGTATCAAACAGGCCGTTACCGCCAAAGCCAATTGGCGGCAATGGGGCCAATCTCCGCTGGCCCCGCTGTTCCTGTACGGCCTCACCTTTCTCAGCTTTTACGCCTTCGTCATCAGCCTGCACGCCCAGGACATCATGGCTTACGCCAACGGGCTGTTTTTGCTGGTGGGGATGATGGCCGGGATTGGCTTGTTTTTCTTGCTCACCGCCGCACAAAGAAACCGGGTTTTTTCAAAAAACCCGGTTTCTCTAACCTTAATTATTCTGGCCTTCCTCGCCGGCCCCATCTGGCAAGTGGCCCAAAACGCACCCCGCATCAGCCTGCGAGAATATGATGAGGGTCAGACCTACATTGACGATGTATTTTCCTATTTTGCGGACAAGGGAGAAGGGGCGGTTTTGCTGAATGATTGGGAGCATATGACGCCGCTCTGGTATACGCGCTACGTGGACGGCCGTTGGCCTGATGAGGCAGACGTGCAGCCGGAGTTTATCTCTACCGGCGGGGAAAACCCCTGGCTGGAAGCGATTTTCAATTACCTGCCCGGCGGCCCGGTTTATCTGAGCAGCTTTCGGCCCGGCGCCATTGCCGGGACGGAGTTTCGCCTGCGTCCTGCCGGGCCATTTTACCAGGTGGTGGAACCGGGCGACACGGCCGTCCCGCCAGAACTAACGCCGCTGACGGCCGTAGGCGGCGACGTAGAGATTGTGGGGTATGAATGGGGAGATACGGCCGTAACCGCCGGCGACTACATCCCCCTTACCCTGGCCCTGCGCACCCCCAACGGCACAGACGATTACTACGTCCCCGTCCTCACCGTGGGCGACATGCGCTACGAATTTACCACTGACAGCCACCTGATCAGCCCCAACTGGTGGCCTGGCGAAGTGATCGTAGAGCGGTTCGATTTTGCCCTGCCCCACGATTTGCCTGCCGGAAGCTACCCCGTCACCCTGAACCTGAAAAACCTGAGCGCGGACGAGGAATACTCCTTGAACGTGCCGTTGGGCGAATTACAGGTGGCGGCGCAGGCCAATCCGCCGGATACGGCCGGGCTGCTGGCAAACTTCCGGCAGCGGGTGGGGCTGGATAAGGCGTGGGTGTGGGGAAACGGCCGTATCAACGCCGCCCCCTGGGACAAAAACGGCCCTATCACCGTCAAACAAGGCGACGTGATCAATCTGGTACTGCAATGGGAAAGCCTGGCTCCGGCCGAAGAAAGCTACACCATCTTCGTCCACCTGATTGACGCCGCCAACCAGCCCTGGCTGGCCCTGGACTACACCCCTCTCGGCGGCTCGGCTCCCACCCATCTGTGGATTCCCAAATGGCTGCCCGGCCAAAAAATGCTCGATCCCTACCGTCTGCCCATCCCCGCCGACCTGCCGCCCGGAACCTATTACATCGAAGCCGGACTATACGACATGACCAGCGGCCGTCGCCTGCACATCTCCGACGAAAATGGTAATTTGAATGGGGATCGGGTGATTTTGGGGACGTTGGTCGTTGGTCGTTAGTCGTTAGTCGGGTAGTCGTTAGTCGAGTAGTCGTTAGTCGGATAGTCGTTGAGCAGGCGCAGGCAATCAATTACCATTCACCGATAACCGATCACTTCTCCCCCAACAACCGGTAAATCTGTTCCAGATTCTGCCGCCCCTTCACTTGCATCGGCGGCAGCGCTTCAACCACAACCCAATCTTTGACCACTTCATAGGCGGCGCTACTGAGCAGAACTTCATCTGCCTGGGCGTTTTCCTGAATCCGTTTAGACAGATTTACGGCGTCGCCAATAGCTGAATAATCTTTACGCAAATCGCTGCCCACATTTCCGGCTACCGCATTCCCCGTGTGAATGCCTATGCCAAAATGCAGCCGCCGCTCGGCTGGCTGTGAGTCCAGATAAGCCTGCATCCGTCCCCGAATCATCAAGGCCGTGCGCACAGCCCGCTCTATGTGGTCATCCTGGGGATTGAGCGGTGTATTATACAGGGCCATCACCGCATCCCCCATAAATTTATCCGTCAATCCCTGGTATTCATTAATGGCGTAGACAAATTCAGTAAAGTAGCCATTCATAATCTGGATCAGGGTTTCCGGGGCCACGTGTTCACTGAAGGTGCTGTAACCGCGCACGTCGGCAAAAAGGACACTCATGTGACGCTGCTGCGGCCGTTGTGTGGCGTCCAGGTCTCGAATCTGGTCTACCAGAGCAGGAGGCAGGTAGCGGCGCACACTCTCCAGGCGTTTCTTCTCCGTCACGTCATTCAACACCATGGCCACGCCCAACATTTCCTGCTGAATATCGCGCAGAGGTGTCAGCGTCAGATTAAGGGTGGTCAAGCCCGGCCGTTTGCTCACCACCACATCCAATTCCGTGTTTTGCGCGCCGCCATTTTGCTGCACTTTTTCTACCAGAGGTGTTACCGGCAGGCCCAGCGTGTCCAGCGCTTTTTGATATGTCTCGTGCATAATAGCTTTTTCGGAGAAGCCCAAAATACGTTCAGCGGCCCGATTGTAAAGAGCAATACGATCTTCCTCGTCTATGGTGATAACGCCGCTGGCGATGGAGGCAAACACGTTATCCATCAAGTCGCGCATCTCGGTGATTTCGATGAGGTGGGCCCGAATTTGCTCGAAGAGGCGGGCATTTTGAATGGCCACGGCCGCCTGGTTGGCAAAAGAAGCCAGCAAATCCCGATCCGTATCGCCAAAAACTCCGGCAGCAATGCGGTTGTCAGTATAGATGACGCCGGTGATTTGATCTTTTATCTTGAGGGGGACACACAAAATAGAGCGCAGATTATAGCTGATGATACTTTCCTGAGCCGAAAAGCGGCTGTCTGATTGGGCGTTCATGGTGACTACTGGTTCACCCGTCTGGGCCACTTCCCCCACAATCGTGCGGCTGATTTCAAAGGAGGAGGATTTTTCGATGGTTTCCTGGTCTACGTTGCGGGCTAGGCGCACTTGAAGATCATTGGAACCATCTTCCTTGAGCAAAAGGATAGCCCGCTCAGCTTTGGTCAGGCTGATGATGGAGTCCATCACCACCACTAATACTTGATCCAGGTTCAGTGAGGAATTGACGGCGGCGCTGATTTCCTGCAATGCTTTTAGCTGCTCGTGTTCTTTCTGCTGCTTCTCTACCCGTTTTTCTAAATCTTCCAGTTGTCGCCGCACCTGGATTAAGAGCCGGGCCAACTCGTCACTGGATTGGGCCGCCTGCCGCCGCAGCAAATCGGCCCGGCTGGTCACCAGGGTTTGGTGCTGTTGATCAACTGTGTTGCCCAAACTGTTGACTAGCTTGCGCAATTCGTCAATATTTGTGTGAATTTGGGAAATTGTTGGTTCGCTCACTGGTTTTCCTCTCGTTTCACTGATTTTATCCTGCGGCGTTTCCATGAGGAGTTTGTCGCTGCACTGCAACTCCTGTTTACAGTATTGTGGCCGTGTAACGTTACAACATGACTAAACACATTATACCAAAGTGAGGGGCTGTCTGTCGCTTAAACATACGCTGGCAGATTGAACCAATCTAACGGCGGCGCCGACGGCGGCCTTTGCGTCTGGATTTGCCGGATTGGCTGCGGGGCGGGGCAGATGTGGCCCTGGGCAGCGGCGGCGGATTGTGCAGGGATTGCTGGTAATAGTCGTCCAGGAGCATGGCAATAAGAGACGATCCTGCTTCACTTTGGCTGAGGCTTTGGGCCAGGGGGATGAAACGCTTCATGCGCTCGATTTGCAGCTTGTCGCGGGTGCGCCGCTGGGTTTCCAGCAGAACGATCATCCGTTCCGAGACGATGGCTGCTACATCTTCGTCGGTGGGCAACGGCCGTTCCAGAAATTCAATCTGGTAGCGTTGGGCAATCCGCTTCAGCTTCGCCTTCTCAATCACGTCCACCAGGGAAATCGCTTCCCCGCTGGCCCCGGCCCGCCCGGTACGGCCGGCGCGGTGAATATACACCTCCGGGTCTTCCGGCGGCTCATATTGAAAGACGTGCGATAATTCCGGGATGTCCAGACCCCGCGCGGCTACATCTGTGGCTACCAAAAAACGCAGCTTCCCATCCCGCACCCGCGTCAACACCTGGTCCCGGGCATTTTGCGACAAGTCGGAACTGATTTCATCCGCATCGTAACCGAAGCGGCGCAAAACAGTGGCTACGTAGTTCACCCGCGTCTTGGTATTGCAAAAGATGATGGCTGAGTGGGGATTTTCGATTTCAATAATCCGCACTAAGGCGCGATCTTTGTCCATACCCGGCGTGATGTAGTAGATATGCTCTGTTTCCACCACATGAACATTTTCGCTGCTCAGGCCCAGGAAATCCGGCTCATGCAAAAAGCGGCGGACCAGACTCATCACCTGCGGCGGGAAAGTGGCGGAAAACATGTAGCCTTCCACGCGGCGCTGCGGCAGATAGCTCTGTACTTCGCGCATATCCTGGTAAAAGCCCATGGAAAGCAGCCGATCCGCCTCATCAAAGACCAGAATTTTAAGGTTGTCCAGAGAGAGCGAGCCGCGCAGCAAATGATCCAGGATGCGGCCCGGCGTGCCGACAACCAGGTGTGCCCCTTTACGAAAAGCGTCTAGCTGCGGCCCGTAGCCGGTACCGCCATAGACGGGCACGACGCGCACACCGCTGTCTCCGGCCAATATCTTGGCGTCACTGGCAACTTGCTGCGCCAGTTCGCGGGTAGGCACCAGAACCATTGCCTGAGTATTGTTCTGCAAGGAATTGATCCGCTCTAAAATAGGCAGGACGAAGGCCCCAGTTTTACCGCTGCCGGTCCGCGACTGCACCATCAAGTCGCGGCCGGCCATGATGTAGGGGATGGCTTTGGCCTGGACGGGCATCAAGTCTGTCCAGCCGGCGCGGGTCATGGCTTCTTTCCAGGTGTCGGGCAGGTCTGCCAGAGTGATTTCCGGTAAGGCGTTTTCCGGTTCGGTAACCGTTTCGTTTGCTGTTTTTGTCTCGCTGACGCCAGCAGCGAGGGTTGTGTCATCTTCATTCATGAATCTTTATGCTCCAGTTTATTTGGGAAATAGGTAACGAGCAATTGAGTAATTACTCAATTACCGGATTATGTGATCTTTTATTATGGAGTGATGATACAACTTTGTGGAATTGGCAGCAAACGAGGATATGTTCATACCTCCGAGGTTTGGCAAACCTCGGAGGTAAATAATGTTTTAATGATTTAGCGACGCCATTTATTGAGCCAGGTGATGATGGTGTGGCGCAGAAGGACGGGGCGGAGCTGCCGCCACAGGGGCAGGGGATCAAACCCTTCTTCGTAGGATTTTTCGGGGCTGTACTGCTTGAGGACGTATTGGTGGGTCAGGGTGCGGATGGGTTCTTTGCCTTCGGGCACGGCCGTAGCCAGGGTTTCGGCTCTTTCATACGGGGTGTCTACCGGCTGGTAATGGATACCCAACCAACGCGCCCATCGGCTGAGGCGTCCGTAACTCTTCTCCACGTCCGCTTCTACCCGCTTGTTGGTTGTGTTAGCAAACAGGGAAAGGGCAATGGCGGCAATCAGGATGATGACGGCCGTGATAGCCGGCCACACCGGGAACGACTGAAAAAACGTCTGTTCTCCAGCTAACCCTTCCGACGGGCCGCGCTCCAAATCCGTCGCATCCAAAACGCCTTCGTCCGTCACATTACCGGGGTCAAACTCATCCAACAGCGCTTCTTGTTCCAACAGCGGATTGGCAGCTTCGGCAAAAGCATCCCCGCCGCCAGCATTTTCCGGGCGAGCCACGATAGGAATAGAAGCCGTCGGCTCAAACTGAATCCAGCCATAATTGGGGAAGTACACTTCCACCCAGGTATGGGCATTGCTGGCCCGCACCCGGTAAGATTGTGATTCCTCATCATACGCACCCTGGGCATAACCACTGACAATACGTGTAGGAACGCCCTGGGATCGCAGCATCACAGCCATAGCGGAAGCGTAATAGTTACAGTATCCTTCCTGACTGACAAACAGGGTGTAATGAACCGGCTCCACACCGGGCGGGGCTGCCTGAATTTGGTCATTGTAGGCAATGTTTTCCCGCAAATAATCACGCAAAACGATGGCCTTGTCGAAAGGATTGGCCAATCCGGCCGTCAAATCTTCAGCCAAAGCAATCGTTTCCGGGGTGATGGAATCAGGCACCTGCAAATATTTGTCTGTTACCCAAGCCGGATATTGCGTAGAATCGTTGCGTAAACTGGCGGCGTCGGCAAATGACATGCGGGAAGTGACCTGATACTGATCGCCTTGCTGGATGACAAATTTGGAGCGCACGGTACTGACCAGTTTATTGCCATTTTCATCCGCACTGGCAAAAACATTGATCGGCCGGTCAACAGCCACAATTTCCGGCGCGCCATAGACAAAGCTGGAATTGGGGAAATA
>JAJRTP010000483.1 GCA_024278255.1 Chloroflexota bacterium
AAGGTACTCGTGTAAGTAGCGTTGTCACCTTCTACTTTGCCATCAAGTGAGTACCTTCGCCACTTTTATATCTCTATTCGATTTTTAACGTGCGAAATATAGGTTAAGTAATTGAGTAAATTACCCAATTACCCGGTTACCCAATTACCTAATCTCAATATCAAACGGCAGCAGCGTAAGCGGCTGGCCGGAAAATTGGCGAACGTGTCGGCCGGTGAGCAGTTTGAGGAGTTCGTCAGCGGCCTCGAAGGGTTTGGGATTGCGGTGGCGGCTGGTTTTGGCTTACAGATTGACGACGGAGATTTCGTGAGCGTCGTCGGCGGGCAGTTCAGCCAGTTCGGCTGCTTTGCGGATGGCGTCTACAAAATCGCCGTAGCCGTCTACCAGTTGGCGCTCCAGCGCCTGCCGCCCCGTCCAGACGCGCCCTTCACAGATGGGGTCCAGCTTGTCGTAGGGCAGGTCACGGCCGTCAGCCACCACCTGTTTGAATTTCCCGTACACGTCATCAATCCCTTTGCGGAAAATCTCCCGTTCCTCGTCGGACATGGGGGCGGGGTCGCTGTATAGACCGGCGTGTTCGCCGCGCTGGACGCTGGCCTGGTTGATGCGCAGCTTCTGGTACAACCCCTGCGTACTCAGCCGCATCATAATCACGCCGATGGAGCCGGTAATGGTTACGGGCTGGCACATGATGGTACGGCCGTAGGCGCTGACGTAATATCCCCCGGAAGCGGCCACGTTGCCCATGTAAACCACCACCGGCATCTTCTGGCTCAACCGCTCAATCTCCCGGCCAATCAAATCCGAGGCTAAAGCCGAGCCGCCCGGCGAATCCACGTGAAAGACCAGCGCGGCCATATTGCTCATCCCTTCAGCGCGACGGAGCAGGGAAAGCAAGGTAGCTTCCCCCGCTGTTGCCCCGCCTACCAGGGGGATGGGCAGGTCTACCGGCGGCTTCTGGCTGGCCCCCATAGTGATCGCCCCTTCCAGACTGATCACCCCGACAAACTTCTTGGTGTGGCGGCGGGGGATTTCCAGCAGCATCCCTTGAGCGTCGCGCCATTCCTTGAGGCTGGCTTTCGGCCGTTTGTCTTCTGTAGGGCGATTTGCCAAATCGTCCAACGGTGACTCGTCATCTTCCTCATCCCCCACACCCTCAACTGTTTCCCCCTCTCCATTCTCCGCGCCCTCCGCGCTCTCCGCAGTTTTCGCTTCCGCCAGCAAGTAAGCCAGTTCGTCTTCGTAAGCAATATCGTCAATCAGCCCGGCGTCCAGCGTTTCCTGGATTGTGAGGGGAGCGTCGTCAATCAGCGCCTGAAATTCGGCCTGGGTTTGTTGACGGCCGTCCGCCATCGCCGCCGTCAGGGTGTCAAACATATCGTCCAGCAGCCAGGTCATCTGCTCCCGCTGCTCCCGGGTGATGCCCGCTTCGCTGAACATATTGCCGGCTGTTTTGTAGGGCGATATTTGCACCACGTCCGCCTGCACGCCAATCTGCTTTAGCGCATCCTTGAGGAACATCGCTTCCATCCGCAGTCCCAACACATCAAAATGGGCGCTGGGCGGGGCAATGATGCGGCCGGCGGCGCAGGCCACAAAGTAGTGCCGCGTGTCCAGGTAGGGCGTGTAGACCACCACTTCCTTGCCCGCTTCCCGTAGCCGCAGGATGGCCTGGCGAATGTTTTGCAGGGTGGCTCTACCGCAGGCGAGGCCGCGCAGGATGAACAGGACGCCTTTGACGTTGTCCGCGTCGGCGATTTTTTGCAGACGGCCGTTCAGCCGTTCCAGGCTCATCGGCGGGGGCGGTAAGGGAAGCTGCCGTTCGATAAAGCTGCGCGGCGGCTCATTCCGCTCCGGCATCGGGCCGCCCAGGGGGATGATGACGTAATCCAGTTTGGCATCCTGCAGTTGGCGGATTTTGTTACGGCCGTCTGCCCATAAATGATGCCATTCGTCCTGAGTAGTCCGCCAAAGCTGGCGCAGTTCATCTTTCAGTTCCGTGAAGAAGTTGGGCTGGTCGTTGTTTTTGCTCATGGCGCATTTTATACCCCGTTTAGGCCATAGATGGGTGCAAGGAATGGGTTACCGTTATAAGGGCAGGATTCTGGCTCGGAGTTTATGCTTGTCTATGGTGATCAAGGCGCCGGTTTCAAGGAGATTTTGATGTTGTTCAATGGCCGTAAAGAGAATATTTTCCAAAGCATTAGGAGTGACATCTTGGGTACGAATTTGAATAACGCTAGGGGCTTTTGTTTGAGTCGTAGCCAGGATAGCGCCAAAATCCAGGTCATGGGTGAAAACAATATACTCATTTTCTTTGGCCCAACCCATTATTTCATAATCAGGCGCATTATTTGCCCCAACTGTTGACCAATGAATAGCTTCCCACCCATTTTTGAGGAAAACATCTACCCAAATTGGTGAGAGATTCATGTCAATGACAAATTTCATGCGATTATTAGAGGGAGGTCGATTTCTTCAGCACGCCAAGCTGCATAGGCCAAGGCTTCGGATATATCTTCCGCTTCAAGATACGGATACATGGCTAAAATTTCTTCGGTCGAATAACCGGAGGCGACAAGGCCAACTATTGTGCCGACAGTGACGCGCATTTCGCGAATGGTTGGTTTACCGCCCATGATTTGAGGATTGAATGTGATTCGGTTTAGTTCACGCATATTTCCAGCCTCTTGCAACAAAATAATTGCCAATGTCAGTTTATTGTATCACGAATAACAAGACTGGGTATGTTGCGCCGCAGCACGGCCGTTACTATAATCAGATCAACAATTGATATGGCAAACAGGGAGCTGGGATATGCCCGGCTGAGAGGGTGACCATTGTCACCGACCTGCGAACTTGATCCGGGTAATGCTGGCGTAGGGATTTGAAAAATGGAACTATCAGCCACCCGGAAGGGTGGTTTTTTTATGGCAGTTTTGATTTTTGCGAATGGGATAATGGACGGGGTGGCATGGGTACGGCCGTATCTGGAGAGCGCTACGGCCGTGATTGCTGCCGACGGGGGTGCAGGCCATCTGCAAAAATTGAACTATCCGCCGCAAGTTGTTATTGGCGATATGGATTCCCTTTCAGCAGAGATGCGGCGCTGGCTGGAAGCCAATCAAACCACCTTCATCACCCATCCCCCGGCCAAAGATGAAACAGATTTGGAACTGGCCCTGCTCTTCGCTGCCGAACATTACCCGGATGATTTGCTCTTGTTTGGGGCCTTGGGCGGCCGTCTGGACCAAACGTTAGCCAATATT
>JAJRTP010000484.1 GCA_024278255.1 Chloroflexota bacterium
CGATGAAATGCAGCAGGCGGCGGATAGCGACGACGGCCGTACCTTCCTGCGGCGGCGTCCAATCATCTGCAAAATGTTCGTCTATAAAACCGGTGTGCAATTCCCCGGCGGCAAAAGCGGGTTGGCGCAATGCGTCCAGGAGAAAAGGGACGTTATGCGTAAAGCCCAGCAGCGTCGTCGTTTCCAGGGCGCGGACGAGGCGGCGCAGGGCTTCTGCCCGATCCGCGCCGAAAGCGATGATTTTCGCCAGCATAGGATCATAATGGACGGAGACGGTATCGCCGGTTTCAATGCCGCTGTCCACGCGGATACCGGGCGCGTCCGGTTCCCGCCAGAGCAAAACGTCGCCTGTAACCGGCAGGAATTCGCTGGCCGGATTTTCGGCGTAGAGGCGGGCTTCGATGGCGTGGCCGCGCCATTGCACCTGTTCCTGCGTCAGGGGGAGCGGCTGCCCCTCGGCAATGCGGATTTGCCAGGCAACCAGGTCAATACCGGTGACCAGTTCGGTGACGGGATGCTCCACTTGCAGGCGGGTGTTCATTTCCAGGAAGTAAAACTGCCCGTCTTCGTCCAGGAGAAATTCAACGGTTCCGGCGTTCGTGTACTGGATGGTTTGGGCGGCGCGGACGGCCGTTTCCCCCATTTCCCGCCGCAGTTCCCCGTCCACAGCCGGGCTGGGCGACTCCTCAATAATCTTCTGGTGCCGCCGCTGGATAGAGCACTCCCGCTCGCCCAAGTGGATGACGCTGCCTTGCGCGTCCCCCATCACCTGAATTTCCACGTGACGCGGTTTGAGCAGGGCGCGTTCCAGAATCAACTCGTCGGAGCCGAATGCCTGTAACGCTTCCCGCCGCGCCGCCACCATCGCCTCTGGCAAATCACCCAGCTTGCGGACGAGGCGCATCCCCTTACCGCCGCCCCCCGCCGCTGCTTTGACCATGATAGGGAAGCCGATATGTTCTGCCTCAGCCAGCAAGACGCGGTCGCTCTGGTCTGCGCCGCCGTAGCCGGGCAGGACGGGCACACCGGCCGCAGCCATCATTTCTTTGGCGGCTCGTTTGTTGCCCATTGCTTCAATTGCTTCGGGAGAGGGGCCGATGAAGATCAGCCCGGCAGCAGTTACAGCGCGGGCAAACTCCGCATTTTCCGCCAGGAAGCCGAAGCCGGGATGGATGGCGTCTGCTCCGGCGCGCTGGGCGGCCGTGATGATGGCGTCAATGTTCAGGTAGGAGTCTGCGGCGGGAGAGGGGCCGATGTGTACGGCCGTATCCGCCAACCGCACATGCCGTGCCCCCCGATCCGCATCCGAAAACACCGCCACTGTCCGAATCCCCATCTGGCGACAAGTGCGGATAATGCGACAGGCTATTTCACCTCGGTTAGTAATGAGGAGGGAGTGGATCATGGTAGTCGGGTAGTCGAGTAGTCGTTAGTCGGGTAGTCGGGTAGTCGGGTAGTCGGTTTACCGATTACCGTTTACCGTCTAAAGCGGCGCAATAAAGGAATGCCCGGCCAACCCGTCATTCATCATAAACCAGCCGGTGAGCCAGATGCGGCGCACGGTGAGGAAGGGGGCGATGGCCGCATGTTCGTTGGGGGATAACGGCCGTTCCGAGTAATATCCGGCAAAAAATGCCTCTGCCAATTCCGGGGAATCCTGGTGAATTAAATTTGTGCTGTGCAGGAAAACAGCAATATCATACGCTCGCCAGCCCTGACCGCACCAGTCAAAGTTAAAGAACGTCGGCTGATTGGCCTCATCAAAAAAGACACTGCGATTGTGGAAATCGCCGCCGATTGGCCCCCAACTATCTGGCGTACTCTCCTCATTGTTGATCAATTCCAGAAGTTGTTCTTTGGCGTCTTCGGCCGAAAACAGAAGTAAATCCAAATCCTCTATATGCTCGGCATCTTCATCCCAGTATCGTTTAATCCGTTCTACCGGCCGGTCAATCAAAAATTCCAGATCCATCGCCGGGCGGTAATGGCTGGGTTCATATTCATTTGAGGCCAGGTGAATGCGGGCCATTTCCCGGCCCATCGTGTAAAGTTGTTCTTCATCTTGCAACGAAAGGGGCGCGCCATGGGCATAACTGAAAACAGCGTAATAGCGCATCCCTTCCGGGGCGTTCAGCCGGCCTAAAAAGCTGCCATCTTTACGGGTAATAGGATAGGCTACGGGTATTCCTTTCTGTTTCAAAAAATTCAGCCAATCCAATTCATACAAATAGCAGGATTCGTGCCGTTCCAGCCGAGTACCTGATTGATAGACGCGGATAACATACTTGTCGCCATTTCCCGTAGTAATCAGGTAATGGTCATTATCCTGGGTGCGCAGCATTTTACTGAACAATTTACAGGTGATTGGTCCGGCAAAATCATATTCAGCTTCAATCAATTCCGCCAGGGCATCAGCGGCTGCGAATGAGCGTACAACTCGAATTTGTTCCATATTCTGCTCCTTATTTCTCATCGTCCCGGTAAAATATCTTCATACTTGGCAATAATGCCCATCATAATTTCGTCTGCGCCGCCGCCGATGGAGAGGAGACGGGCGTCGCGGAAGTAGCGGGCCATGGGGTATTCTTCCACGTAGCCCATGCCGCCGTGAAACTGGAGGCAGGTATCAGCTACTTCCCGTGCCAGCCGTCCGGCTTTCAGTTTAGCCATGGATACTTCCTTCGTTAAATCCATACCGGCGACCAGCATCCGGGTACAATGGTACGCCAATTGGCGCAATGCTTCCACTTCTGTGAGCAATTCGGTGATTTTGAAGTGAATCCACTGGTTATCAATGAGCGGTTTACCGAAGGTTTGGCGTTGGCGGGTGTAATCAATAGTCATACGGATGATGCGTTCCATGCCGGAGACACTCATTAAAGCCCCTGCCAGGCGTTCTTTTTGGAACTGGCGCATTTGCAGGATGAAGCCCATCCCTTCGGCCCCGATGCGGTTGGCCTGGGGGACGCGCACATCTTCAAAGGTGAGGATGGCGGTGTCGCTGCTGTGGTTGCCTAGTTTTTCCAGCTTGCGGCTGACGCTGAAGCCGGGCGTGTCGGTGGGCACGATGATGAGGGACATCCCTTTGAAGCCGTATTCGCCGCTGGTGCGGGCCAGGAGGGTGAGGTAATCGGCCTGTGTGCCGCTGGTGATCCACATTTTGCTGCCGTTGATGATGTAATCGTCCCCGTCGGCCACGGCGCGGGTACGGATGGCGGCTACGTCGGAACCGGCGTCCGGTTCGCTGACGGCGATGGCGAAGACGGCGTCGCCGCTGATGGCCGGGGTGAGGAATTTTTCTTTTTGCGCCGGGGTACCGTATTCAGCCAGGGCGGGGGTGGCCATGTCGGTTTGCACGGCCAGGGCCATGGGCACACCGGCGCAGTCGGCCCGGCCCACTTCTTCCAGCATGACAACTTGATACCAGTAATCCAGCCCCATGCCGCCGTATTCTTCGGGGTAGGTGATGCCCAGCAGCCCTAAATCGCCTGCTTTTTTGAAGAGGTCGTGGGCGGGGAAGGTGCGATTTTCTTCCCATTTCTCGACGTGGGGGTTGATTTCTGTTTCTACGAAACGGCGCACGGTTTGGCGGAACATTTCGTGTTCTTCGGTGAAGTAGAGGGAGTTGGTCATGGGTTCTCCTGAGTTGGACGATTTTGTAAATCGTCCGGGCGATTTACAAAATCGCCCTACTGGTTAAAGCCGGCAATGGTAGCCTGCCAGCCGGCGTCGTTCTGGCCGGGGATGAAGGGCAGGTAGTAGCCGACACGGGTGAGGCGACGGCCGTACTTATCCTGAATTATACCAGGCAGTTCAGCCCACGTGCCGGTAACGGCGAGGGTGTTCAGGATGTCGTCGTTGATGAGGGTGGGCATGTCGGGCCAACGGCCGTGTCGGGCCAGTTCGCTCAGTTGGGCGGCAATATCTTCCCAGCCGTGCAGTTGGGCCAGGACACGGTAGGCGGGAGTACTCATGTAGAAGGCGATCTGCTGCTTGACGTGGCTTTCGGCCCAGGCAGCGTACTCCGGGTCGCCGGTGGGGATGGCGAATACGGCCGTGGTTATGCCAAACTCTTCCTTTTGCTGCCCGCTTTTAGCTATCCCTGATTCAATGTGGGGCAGAGCAAACTCATCCAGGTATTTGACGGAATGGAGGGCGTGCAGGTGAACGCCGTCACACAACTCCCCGGCCAGTTGCAGCATTTGCTTGTTCACGGCAGCGATGTAGATGGGCGGGTTGTTATATTCGAGCGGTCCCGGATTGAAGAAGGGGGTCATCAGCTTGAGGTTAAAAAATTCCCCCTGGAAGCGCAGCGGCGTGCCGTTTTGCCAGCAGTCCCAGACGGCGCGGATGGCCTGGATGTACTCGTGCATCTTTTTGACCGGTTTTTCCCAGGCGACGCCGAAGCGGTAGACGTTGTGTGCTTTGACTTGGGGGCCGAGACCGAGAAGGAAACGGCCGTGGCTGAATTTGGCTAAATCCCAGGCCAGTTGGGCCAAAACGGTGGGGCTGCGGGGGAAGGTGACGGCGATGGCGGTGCCCAGGGTGAGGCGTTGGCTGTGTTCGGCGGCCAGGGTGAGGGGGAGGAAGGGGTCGTGGTTGGTTTCGGCCGTCCACAGGCCGTCAAAGCCGAGGGCTTCAGCGGCAGCGGTGTAGGCGGCCATTTCGCTCAGGTCGTGAACCAGTAAGGTGGTGTCAAACTTCACGTAATGCTCCTTTGCCTGTGTGGGGCGATTTTCAAAATCGCCTTACGGTTGTTATTGCCGCCCCGATTATACTGGACTATCCAGTTTTGCAACTTTTTGGCGGGAATTTGTTATTGAAGAGAGATGAATTATCTGGCGGGTGGGAGTTGGCGGTAATGCGGTGCGGCATGAGTACAACAAATTTGGGAACAAACGAATTTATTTACCGGCACAACTCGTTTGTTCCCTTATTCGTTGTACTCTTTTTAACCTTTGCTCAGGGCAATTTCCGCCGCATGGAGCGTATTTTTCATCAGCATGGCAATCGTCATTGGGCCGACGCCGCCGGGTACGGGGGTGATGGCTCCGGCCACTTCTTTGGCCGATGCAAAATCTACGTCGCCCACCAGGCGGTAGCCCCGTTTAGCTTCGGGGTCGTCTACGCGGTTGATACCTACGTCAATGACGGTGCAGCCCGGTTTGAGCATGTCGCCTGTGACCATTTGCGCCCGGCCGATGGCAGCCACGACAATATCAGCTTGCTGCAAATGACCTTTGAGGTCTTTGGTGCGGCTGTGGCAGATGGTGACGGTGGCGTTGGCTTTTTGCAGCAGCATGGCCATAGGCAGCCCGACAATGTTGGAACGGCCCAGAATAACCGCTTCCGCCCCGCTGATTTCTGTGCCTGCGTCGCGCAGCAGTTCCATACATCCGGCCGGGGTACAGGGGATAAACAGGGGATTGCGCCCTTTCATGGCTAAACGGCCGATATTTACCGGATGAAACCCGTCTACATCTTTCTCCAGATCAATCGTGTTCAGCACGGCTTCTTCGTCCAGATGACCGGGCAGGGGAAGCTGCACCAGAATACCGTTTACTTCCGGGTCGGCGTTTAGTTTGGCGACGACTTCTTCCACTTCTGTCTGGCTGGAATCGGCCGGCAAGGTGATGCCCACGGAACGGATACCCAGTTTTTCACAGGTGCGTTGTTTCATGCGCACGTAGGTGGCTGAAGCCGGGTCTTCACCGACGAGGACGGTGGCCAGACCGGGGGTGTAATTGTGTTCTTCTTTCATGCGGGTTACGGCCGTGGCTACTTCTTCTTTGACCCGGCTCGCAACCTGCTTTCCATCAATAATATAAGCTGACATCTTTATCCTCCAAAAAAATAAAAAGGTCTCCCAACATGTCGGAGACCTCTACCATCAATTTAATGTACTTCTTTTCAACCAGATAGTTTGTCTGTTTGATAAAAAATTCTACAAGACAATACTTTTGCGGGTAATGCCGCCGCTATTTAGTGTCCATTCGCAAATAAGTTAGCGGAATTGGCGAATGGGCTTCGAGTAAGCGGCCTTTCAAACAGCTGACTTATTGTTGGCCGCTTACTTAGGCAGTAAATTTGTACCCATGAACTTGTCCAGCCACACGCCCAAAGCACAAGCAAGGGCTAACGACGTAAAGGAAGTGTACCAAATGCCGAACTCTTCCAGGTTAGTACCAATCAATTTCACAATAACATAAGTGACGCCAAATCCAAAGGCGAAAGATATAATTGCCAATATTAGCCGCTTAATCCACATATTTGCTGCCTCCAACTAAGATAAAAGATTTTGTGTTTTTTATCACAATTAGCCGATTGTGACAATACTATTTGATGTTTTCGTTGGCTAAAACTTCATGGACGTGACGGGTCAATTCTTCCGGGGAAATGGGTTTGGTCAAGTAAACGTTGGCGCCGGCCCGCAAGCCCTGGTTAATGCTGTCCAAGTCTGTCTTGGCACTGAACATGATAATGGGCAAATCAGCCGTTTCCACATCATTCCGGATAGTTTCACACACTGTAAAACCATCCATTCCCGGCATCATCACATCCAGTAAAACGATGTCCGGCCGGTTAATCCGCACTTTTTCCAAAGCGTCAAAACCGTCTTCGGCTTCTATCACATTGAAACCGGCCCGAACCAACATTAACCGCAGCAAGGCCCGAGCCATCGGCTCGTCATCCACAATCAAAACTGATTGATTTAAATTTTCTCTGGATGTTGACGGGTAATCTCTAGCCACTTTGAGTCCCTTATTAGCTCAGCCTCATATTATGGTAAATTAACCATTTGCCTCAATTGTATTCTATTCTGAATTTCCGGCAATTGGAGGATGATTATTCAGGTATTTCGGATAAGGGTAATTCAATTTCCATTCCTTCACGAGTCAAGAAGGTATGAGGCAGTATAGCCTTTGCTCTGACAATAATTTCATCAAGCTGATCGTCAGTTAAATCGGGGGAATAATGGAAGAGAGCCAGGTTTTTTACGCGAGCTTCCATGGCGGCCTGGACAGCCTCCAGCCATGAGCTATGCCCATATTCTTCATGCTGCCATTTTTCTTCAGTGGAGGCGAAATGGGAATCATGCACTAATAAATCTGCGCCTTCGGCCAGGCGTAATAAATTTTCGTCAAACTCGTCCCGGTAATGGCTGATGTCGCTGCTGTAGACGAAGACTGTCCCATTATTTTCGATGCGAAAGCCCAAACAGCCGCCGGGATGGTTCAAATCGGCCACGGTTACTTTGGTGTCGTCGCCCACGATAATCGTTTCGCCATTTTGCACTTCTTTGACAATCAGGTCGGCCGGTAAAGATTTGTAGGTGAAGGGCAAGTAGGGTTCAATGAACTGCCCTTCCATAATTTCCTTTAGCTGTTTACCCATCCGTTTACGGCCTACCAGGACGAAGCGGTTGTTGCGGCCGAAAATAGGGGCGAAGAAGGGGAAACCTTGAATATGATCCCAGTGAGTATGGCTGATGAAGATGCTGCCGGTGATACGGCCGTCTACCCTTTTCACCAGTTCTTTGCCCAAATGACGAATCCCCGACCCGGCATCTAAAATGATGAGTTGATCATCTGAAGTGTGGATTTCCACACAAGACGTGTTGCCACCATATTTAATCGTGTCTGGGCCTGGCGTTGGTATTGTGCCGCGAACGCCCCAAAATCGAATGCGCAAGGTAACCTCGTTAGATAGGATACTATTTTTAGCAGGTCAATGGTGTCAGTATAACAAAATTGGCAGGATTTTTTAAGACGATAACGGTCAATTTAACAAAATAAAAAGCCCGCTGACTAGCGGGCAGCCTGCTGACTAGCGGGCTAACGGTCAGAACCACCGTTATTTTATATAAATATTTATTGGGCGTTACTACTAATCACCCGTTCTACACTGTCCAGAAGCTCTTGCGGGCCAAAAGGTTTGGTAATGTAATCGTCCACACGAGCGATGTGCAGGCCCAGCACTCTGTCTATACTTTGGGCTTTGGCTGTGACGACGATGACGGGAATATCGCGCATTTCATCCGAGGCTTTCATCTTTTGATACACTTCCCAGCCATCCATTTCCGGCATCATCAGGTCTAATAAAACCAGGTCTGGCTTTACTTCAGCGATTTTTGCCAACCCTTCCCGGCCACCTACAGCCCCGGTCACATCAAATTGACTGCGTCCCAGGATGAGTTTAACCAGTTCGATCATTTCCAGTTCGTCTTCGATGCAGACTACTTTTTTAGGGTCATCAGTCATACCAGTTATTCCTTAAGTTTATTTAGTATCTGTGGTTGTCAAACCAGCTAGTTTATGTTTAATAAGAGTATCACAGGCACATAGAGTTGTCTACATTTATGCCTCTGCCTTTTATACCAAAATCAC